>NZ_JBJPHS010000114.1:0-18187 GCF_052939495.1 Phormidesmis sp. 146-12
GGCGAAGGATTACGGCAAGTACAGATCAATCGACTTGTGTATACACGGTAGCCTTTAAAAAGAAGGGAAAATCAATACACAAATGGGAATTGAAATTAAGCGATCGACAAAATAACCTCAATTTGCAATCTACTGAGTCTGCCAAGAACAACGAGAACTATTAACAATTCCCCAAACCACCAGAAACAATTCTTTCATCCCTCATCCCTCCAAATTCTCTCTCACCCGACCGATTCGCAAAGAAACGTCTCATGCTAGAGTTCTGAGGTTATTGTCATCCTTCATCTTTTATGCCTTTCCCTCGATCTAGCGGCATCCTCTTGCACCCCACTTGTTTTCCTGGACGGTTTGGCATTGGCGAATTGGGTTCAGAAGCTCAGAAATTTGTAGACTTTATGGTCGATAGTGGGCAGCAGTTTTGGCAGGTGTTGCCGTTGGGGCCGACTGGGTATGGCAATTCTCCCTACTCGTCTTACTCGGCGATGGCTGGAAATCCTTTTCTGATTAGTCTCGAAGTGCTGCAAGATCAAGGCTGGCTCGAAGAATCGGATCTGTGGAACGTACCCGATTTCCCGATCGACTGGGTAGATTTCGATCGCGTCACTGCTTTCAAGCTGCCTCTATTACACAAAGCCTGCAATCAGTTCAAAACTCAGGCGACAGCCGAACAGCAGCAAAAGTTTGCCGATTTTTGTCACAGTCGAGCTTATTGGCTAGAAGACTATGCGCTGTTTATGGCGTTGAAAGATGACCACGGCGGTACAAGCTGGCACACCTGGAAGCCTGAATTAGCCAAACGCCAACCCGATGCAATGGTCGAGGCTCGCGAACGGCTGAATGCTGAAGTTTACTTCTACAAGTATGTTCAGTTTGAGTTTTTTCAACAGTGGGCTGAGGTCAAGAAGTGTGCGAACGATCGCAATATTCAAATCATTGGTGACATCCCCATCTATGTGGCTCACGATAGTTCTGATGTGTGGGCCAATCCTGAGAATTTTAGCCTGGATGAAAAGACGGGCGAAGCGGCGATGATGGCGGGCGTTCCTCCCGATTATTTTAGTGAGACGGGGCAACTGTGGGGCAATCCGGTTTACAACTGGGAGCATCTACAAGCAACGGGCTTTTCCTGGTGGATTCGGCGCTTTGAAGCCATGCTCGACTATGTGGATCTGATTCGGATTGATCATTTTCGTGGCTTTGAGGCGTATTGGGCGGTGCCCCAGGGCGAAGAGACTGCGATGAATGGCGAGTGGATCAAAGCCCCAGGCGAATACTTTTTTGAGACGCTCAATCAGAAGTTGGGCAGGTTGCCGATTTTGGCCGAAGATTTGGGCGTGATTACCCCAGAAGTGGATGCGCTGCGCGATCGCTTTGATTTCCCTGGCATGAAGATTCTGCAATTTGCCTTCGGTTCTGACCCTGGAAATCCCTTTTTGCCGTTCAATTTTGTTCGCAACTGTGTGGTCTATACCGGAACGCACGACAATGACACAACGGCTGGTTGGTATGACTCAGCATCCGATTGGGAAAAAGAGCAGCTTTATGATTATCTTGGCTGTATCAGTCCAGATGGGGTGCATTGGGATTTGATTCGTCTGGCACTGCAATCGATCGCCAATCAAGCACTCATCCCGCTTCAAGATTTGCTCGGTCTGGGCACCAATGCGCGAATGAATTTCCCAAGTACGGCAACGGGAAATTGGGGCTGGCGCTATCGAGGCGAGGCGCTCAATTCTGAAGTGAGTTACAAGCTCAAAAAGCTGACTCATTTGAATGGACGCGCTCCCGTCGTCGTTCAGTCTGCGGATGAGGAGGAGGAAGCGTAGGCTGCGATCGATCCAACAGGTCAAAGATAATCTCATAATCACCTTGAGGATTCAGTCGAGTCAGCGCTTTGAGGTAGTCTTCGGCTTCCCCGCGACGACGCAACCGAACGACGGCAATGTTTTGCAAATTGGCCAGTTTTTGAATAATGCACCACGGCGAAAGCTGATCTCGATATGTCATAGCTTCTAGAATCTGGTAATTTGGACAGGACAAGGTTGACCCAGAGGTTGCTTTGGGCGAAAAACTGTTGTGATAGAAATTCGACGAAATTTTTCGCTACGGTGATGAATGCGGGCAGCCCCCTAAATCCCCCACGAGTGAGGGACTTTGAACCGGAAATCTTGCTCAAAAGTTCCCCAGAATTATGGGGTTTGAGGCAGAAGCGCTGACTATCGAAGCCAAAAACTTGCATCGAATTCACGTTGCCTTAAGTGATTCAAAACTATGACGATTCGGCTACTTTTTTAAGTAGATTTCCGCCGCCCGGCTTCGCTGATTTTTCTAGAAGTTCTTGAGCGATCGCGTACCATTCGTCTCGCAGCGCTTTGTCTTTTTGGTCGTCACTCAACAGCTTGCCCCGACGATCGGGATATTTGTCGTAAAACTTTTCGTTGACCGATCGCACAAACTCACTGTAATCCAGCCCCAGTTCTCGGCAGCGGGTTTCTAGATAGTCGCCTCGACGCTGCTCTGCTGACGGAATTTTAGCCGGACTGGACGAAGACGCTAGTTTAGGCACCGCATTCAACAATCGCGGCACCGCCCACACGAGAACCCCAATCACCGCCCCAAACACAACGACTCGATAAACAATTTTGAGAACGCCAAAAACAGTAAATCTGACAACGCCAAAAATTCCTTTGAAGATTGCGCCCGTCATATAAGCGGTACTGCTGAGAACCCACATTGGAAATCGAAAAATATTAATTCCAGCATCTCTAGACGGATGAGTATTCACAACCGTGGTTTGTCGTCTGCGGCCCACCAATGCGATCGTATTTTGCTGCGTCAGAGAAGACACTTGAGACTGAACGGGCTGCGCCAGGTGTGGCTGAAGAACCTGTAAAACCTCCTGGGCGGATTGGTAGCGATCGCCGGGTCTATAATTCAACAAACGATTCATCACGTCGGCAAACTGAGGCGAAACGCTGACATAGCGCTGCCAAGTCCAATTCAAAGTGACGGGATCAAACAAGTCTTTGGGGTCGCGTCCCGTCAGCAACACAATGCAGGTCACCGCCAGAGAATACAAATCGCTGCTGGGATTGGCTTTACCTGTCTGGAGTTGTTCGGGGGCGGCGTAACCGGGCTTACCAACGAGCGTCTGGGACGCAACGGGTTGAGAAAGCTGGTTGGCAATGGCTCTGACAACCCCAAAATCAATGAGAACAGGCTGCTG
Organism: Phormidesmis sp. 146-12; assembly: GCF_052939495.1. Classification (NCBI taxonomy): domain Bacteria; kingdom Bacillati; phylum Cyanobacteriota; class Cyanophyceae; order Leptolyngbyales; family Leptolyngbyaceae; genus Phormidesmis; species Phormidesmis sp. 146-12. The sequence goes on from NZ_JBJPHS010000114.1 coordinate 3,227, forward strand.
ATCGTGCGATCGCAAAATAATATTGTCAGGCGCAATGTCTCGATGAATAATCCCAATCGTATGAATGTAGGTCAACACGGGCAAAATCTGCTGCAACAGGGTGACCACTTCGGCCTCGCTAAAGGTAAATCCGCCTCGCTGACGATCGTCCAATAGCGTCTCATAGGTTTCGCCCTCGACATAATCTTGAGCCAAAAACAACAAGTCACGATCGACCGTGTGTACCTCAAACAATTCTCGAAAACGGGGAATCTGAGGATGACGAAGCTGATACAACACCCCTGCCTCTCGCGTAAACAAATCCTTGGCTTTTTGCAGCGCCGCCACTCCCTGATCTTGAGGCGCAAACTCTTTGAGAACGCAGGGTTCATTAAACCGATTAGTGTCTTGCACCAGATAAGTTCTGCCAAATCCGCCCTGTCCCAGGATGCGATCGACGCGGTATCGATTTTGAATCAGAGTGCCTGTGGGAAGCGGTGACTGCATAAGAAGGGATGAGGGATGAGGGATGAAACGGCTGGCGGATTTTTGACAGTTAGGATTTGGTCTAATTTAAGGTGAATTCGATGAAATTGTTTACTTCCTGCTGTTCGAGATATGCACGAGGGGTTGCAGCTTTAGAACGTGTCTTGAAGTCCCCTAAAATTGGCAGCTTGGGGGGCAGAAAATTTAAGTACCGAAGCGAGGAATCTCATCAAATTCACGTCTAATTAGAATAACGCTTTCCAAATTTACCATTGGTTTTTGAGTAGCGTCAGCAGAAAGGGGCGCTTTTTGCACTCGGCTTCGATGTCGTCTCAGGAATGTTGGACAATCAATGAAGAGACCTTAAGAAACAAGCCTGCCCGTGAAACGCCGCCAACTTCTCAAACAGCTTCTACAAACTTCGGGAGGACTGATCGCTGCCAGCTTTTTGGGCGGTTGTCAGTCGAAAGCGATCGACCCGTTGTTTCTCCTCAATTTGCTCAATCCTAACGATCGCCTACCTGATCACATCATCACGCCATTGAGTGAATTTTATGTGCAGTCCTACGCGCTGGCATCAAGGGTAGACGCTGAAACCTGGCAACTCAAACTGACCGGAGCCGTCAAACAGCCGATCGTCCTCAATTTTCAGGAAATTCTTGAGGCTCCGCAGGAATCGTTTTATCTGACGATGGAATGTATTGGCAATCCCGCAGGCGGCAATCTGATCGGCAACGCCCAATGGACAGGAACGCCGCTCTTACCCTTTTTGCAAAAAGCTGGAATTGATCAGGCAGCGATCGAGTTTGCCTTAAAGGGAGCCGATTTTTATGAAACCACGTTGCCAGCTTCAGAGGTGCTCCGTCCCGATGTGCGACTCGTCCATCAGATGAATGGTCAATCTCTGACCGCTGCACATGGCTATCCGGTTCGCATTTTGATTCCAGGACACTTTGGGCAAAAACAACCAAAATGGCTGGTCGAAATCGAGGCGTTGACGACCTCAAAGCGAGGCTTTTGGGAGCATCAAGGCTGGTCAAATACCGCAGAAATTCCGACCCATTCGCTGATGCGTCAGGTGCAAAACACGCGGGTCTGGAATCGTCACCATCAGGTCAATCTCAGCCGAGACGGTGAAACAGGTTGGCAAAAAGGCGTTTTGATCGCCGGAGTCGCGTTAGACAAATCTGCGCCCATTCAGTCGATCGAACTCAGTCTTGATGAAGGCAAAACCTGGCAACCCACCGATCAAAACCGTCCCGATTCTCCTCACGAATGGACGCTGTGGCGCTATCTCTGGCAACCAAACCAGCCTGGAAAATATACGCTACTCGCACGGGCAACCTCCGATCGCCAACAGCAGCCCTTAGAAGACAAAGACGGCAAAGACGGCAGTTCTGGCATTCTCAAAATTCAAGTCACACTAGACGCTTAGAATTGAGAATTAACTCACTTGCCGCCAGTTTTGATAATCTCTAGCCCCAGCGAGGCGCAAAGGAGCCACTGAGTTAATTCTTGGAACCGTTGGCTGAAACGATGGCACTAGGACGATAGCCGAAACGGTGCCTACGATCGCCATCAATGCCAATAGCCTGACGGTCATTTTGCCTGTCCATTGATACTTCATAAGTTTGAGGTAAGGACTGCCGATCGGCGACTTAGAAAACTTTCTGCAAAGATGATATTGCCGTCAAGATATCAATTCTTCGGCATTGCTAAATCGTGGGATGAATTGCCCCAAAGCGGCGGGAAACCCAAGGTTCAAAGTCGCCCAATTTTGGGGAATTTAGGGGGCGAAAAGATGGACACTTCCCACGCATTCATCCCTCCAATCAGCAACGCCCAATTCTTCTATTGGTCACCTTCTATCTGCGGGTCATTAGAAGTTCTCTTATGTAGCAATCTTGAATCATTTGTGAAAGTCTTCAAAGGGCAGGCTCTTAGCCTTTGATTGACGGCTAACCCCTAACGACCAAATTCTCACAACTCAAACAGGATAGCTATTCACTATCTATGCTAACTAATCCTCAAGGTATAGAATTGCGCGATACGATCGCCACCTACGAAGTTCCCCTGAAATCAAGAACTTAATCTTTATATAATTTGCGTGAAATCACCGTCTTCGCTCCGTGTCTTCAGGCTTCTCCTTATAAAGTGGAATGAAGGTATACGTCCGAAAAGTCATGATGGGTGAGGAAACGGGAGTGAGTCAAGGTCTCAGCCAGGAGAAGCTCAGTATTTATACTAAAGTTTCAGTAGTGATTCCTACAGTTGATCGAGCAGAAACGATCGGTGAAGCGATCGAACGAATTTTTGCAGGAACGGTTCAGCCTTTTGAAATCATTGTCGTCGATCAAAGTAAGAATGATTTGACCTACAACGCTCTATCAAAGTTCATTCAGTCTGGCAAAGTACGCTATCTCAAAGATGAAGGGTCGGGCGCTTCTAGAAGTCGAAATATTGGTTGGAGAAATGCATCTGGCGAAATTATTGCCTTCACTGATGATGATGCTCAAGTCGATTCACAGTGGTTAGAAACCATTCAGCGCACTTTTTCTCAGACGCATCTCAAAATTGGTGTTTTGGGGGGCAAAATTATTCCATCCTATGAGCAAAAAAATGCTAACTGGAGCATTCCTGAAAAGTGGGAATATCTTCTGCCTGCCTACGATCAGGGCGATCAGTTGAGCCTGTATCAAGCCGAAAATTTGCCAGCAGGGGTCAATTACTCGGTCTATCGATCGGTGCTAGAAAAGTTCTCTGGTTTTGATGAAAGTCTGGGGCCAAATGTAAGTCGAGGCATTCAAATTTATGGAGAGGATGCTGAGTTTGCTTTACGGTTACAACAAAACGGGTTCGACATTGTATATAACCCAAACTGCATTGTTCACCATCCTGTTCCTCTCAGTAGACAAACCCAAAACTTTTTAGAAAAGCGGTTGATTTCAGAAGGGGCAACCTATGTGTTTATGCAGACCAAAACCAACAGCAATTTGTGGGAATGTCTGGTAACGCTAGTCAAAAGTCTAGTCAGATATGCTCAGTGGTTTCTCAGTCGGAGAAGACAAAACGATCGACACTATCTCACCGGAAAAATCACAGCACTGCTCAAATGCGGACTGCTCAAACGACATCCAGATTCTCTCTAAACGATCGCCATACAATCAGCAAAGAACATCGGACTAAAGACGTTAGACGTTTGACATTGAACATTGGACGGAGGACGCTAAATTGAACGCTAAACGGAACCTCACTTGGATAAAGTTTCCTCACTTCGCTGTCTAAGACTTCTACCCGCCAACCTCCCAATTCTAGAGACTTTCAGAGGAGACTTCTGGTTCAATGTCTTTCATAAGCGGGGGAACTTATGGAGCATTCTTCCTATGTCCAACGTCTTCAGTTCCATGTCTAAAGTTTCCTCGACCTGATAGGTTGCAGTTGTAAATTTAGAAAGCCCGGAGATTTTTTACCCGGCGTTGCTGATTGGAGGGATGAATGCGTGGGAAGTGTCCATCTTTTCGCCCCCTAAATCCCCAAAATTGGGGAACTTTGAACCTTGGGGTTTCCGCCGCTTTGGGGCAATTCATTCCCTGATTCAGCAACGTTTTTTACCCTAACGGCTAGGGGTTGAATTGTTTCCATTGAAGACAAGGGAGGCAGGTAAGGGCGATCGTTCTCCTATGGTGTAGCCTCGCGATCGAATCAGTTTCTGTAAATGTGCGACTCGATGTTTGGAGGGGGGATGGGTGGCCAAAATTGCGGTTAAGTGCGATCGTTCTTTTTGCCCCATTCGCTCAAAAAAGTCGGTGGCTCCGGCGACCTGTCCATAAGTGGCTTGCAGCAGGGTCAGACCTAATTCGTCGGCTTGCGTTTCTTGGCGTTGAGAAAATCTGGCTTGACTGAGTGCAACTGCACTAGAAGTGGCGATCGACTGCAACGATCCGGCATCTCCCACAAAGACAGAGAATGCTAACTGTAGCAGTAATCCCTGTCCAATTCCCCGAAGGTGATCACGATGGGCAAAGTGTCCCAATTCATGTCCCAAAATCATCATCAACTCATTCTCAGATTTGACTTCTTTGAGTAACCCCTGATAGATAAGAATACGATCGCCAGGGATAGCTGCTGCATTGATCGTTGGTTCTGGAATGTATAAAACTTGATAATCGCGTTTTTGATCGCTGGACTGTTTTGCTTTGAGGCGATCGAGCAGTTGGTTGAGGGTGTCTTGAGTGGGCGAAGGTTGAGATAGTTTCTCGTAAGTTGGGACAATCAGCGCTCCCAGTCTCTGCTCGACACTAGGCGGAATCCACCAAACGATCGCATTCACCAGCGCTGACATTGACCAAAAGCCAACCAAAATAACGCTGAACATCAAAGCCGCCAGTTTGAGCAGTTGGGGGCTTGATGGGGGAGGATTGCGATCGCTGTAAGCGGCCGTACCAGGGGCAAGTTTGATTGGAGGCATAGCACGTCAGGTTAGTTATTGCTCTTGACAGGTCGAAAAGGCTGCAAAAAGTTGAGCAACTGATGCAGGTGACGCGACTGAACCCACAAGCGACCTTTGCCACTAAAGCGACAGACTAACCCCTCCCCGCCAAAGAGTCCGGTTCTCAGTCCCCTAAAGGATAAGCCACCCATCATTTCAACCTGATAGCTCAACGTGTCTTCAAAGGCGGCAACATAGCCCGTGTCCACAACATAAGAGCCGTCTACCGGAATTTCGAGAACTGCTCCGTAGGAACTGAACCAGAGATCACCCGTGCCGCTGGCTTTAATCAAAAAGAGCGATTCGCCACTAAAAAAGCCTTTCATACCCTGAAATTTTGTGTCAAGCGTGACGGTTGGGCTACAGGCCACAAATCCAGATGACTGCACCATCAGAGCATTGCCGTTGAGAGCATAGTGTTTTAGATCGCCCGGTACGCCAGGGGAAACCAAGAGATCACCCGATCGCTGCTTGGCGGTAAATTCGCTGACAAACAAGGACTCGCCGCCTATCATGCGACCCAGGCTTTTCATCAGTCCGCCTTGCATTTTGGACTTCATCTGAATGCAGCTATCCATTGCGGCCAGGGCACCTGACTCAACGAGGACGGTTTGATCAGGTCGAAGTTTGAGTTTCAAAGAGGCATACGCGGGAGCGTGTTGGATATCGTAGGCGATTGGGTTGGACATAGAGGGATGAGGGATGAGGGATGAGGGAGAACGTAGGTTGATTAGCGGGCGGGTAGCTGACTGCCGATCGTGCGTCCAAATGCGCTGGGGTTGTGGGTTTGGCAGAAGAGGCGACCTTTGCCTTGAAAGCGGCAGACTAGACCTTCTCCGCCCATCAGGGTGCCTAGCCAGCTTTTGTTGACTCTGGTAATGGAGAAGTTTAGGCTTTGCTCAAAGGCGACGATGTGACCGGTATCGACAATGTATTCGCCATCGACTTCGATTTCGTAGATGCCGCCAAACGAGCTGAGGAGAATTAGCCCCTGACCTGTGACGTTGAGCCAGAAAATTGACTCGCCCGAAAAGACGGACTTGAAGCCTTGGAATCCCAGTTCTATATCGACTCCAGGTGTGCTGGCGAGGTAGCCTGTTGATTGCACGATCAATCCGGTGGAGGTGAGTTGGTAGGGGAGAATGTCGCCAATTAGCTTGGGGGCTAGATAAACTTTACCTGCGCTGGTGCCCGATCGAAACACGCTCAAAAATAGCGACTCGCCGGCCACCATCCGTTTGAGTCCGCCCAACAGTCCGCCGCCTTTGCCCTTTCTGAGCGTGGTGCTGACGTTGAAAAATCCGCTCATGGCAACCATTGATCCGGCTTCGGCGACCAGTTCTTCTTGAGGATCGAGATCAATTTTGGCGATCGAACTATCGGGTTGATGTAAAACTTCGACTTGCATGGGTTTCCTTAAATGTGTGGGTCGATCAGACACGAATTGCTAACGCACTTTAGTTCGCAAAAACCGCACCAGCCCGCCAATACTGCGAGATTGAAGGTAGATTTCTCCTTGTCCAGAGAGCCGATTCACCAGCCCTTCTCCAGAGGTGACGGAGCCAATCAGACCACCTGATAAGCCGACTTTCATTTGAATGCCAGGGTCGTATGCCACGAGATGCCCCGAATCGACAATAAAATCACCTTTGATCTGCTGTTTGGTCAGACCGCCGTAGGCTCCAAAGAAAACGAGTCCGTTGCCGCTCAACTTGAGTTTGAACAATCCCTCACCCGCCAGCCAACTCGAAAACCCTGCCCAATGTACGCTCATTTTTACGCCTCCGGCATGGGCAATATAGGCACCGGGTTGAAAGCAAATTTCGCGGCCTTTCAGTTCTAAAGCCAGCATGTCGCCGATCATCGACTGCGTTAGCACCAATTCCAGAGGCTTTTGAGTGGGATTGGTAAACTTGTTGACAAACAAAGACTCGCCCCCAAAAAACTTTCTGACTAGGGCTGGAATCAAGCCACCCGAAAACTCAGTTTGTATTGACAATTGGGCTGCCATACTGGCCATGGCTCCTGATTCTGCGGTTAGGCTTTCTCCAGGGTTGAGCGTGACAAAGACAGCAGCAAAAGCGGGCTTGTAGCGGATATCGTATCTCACAGCGATTTCCCTGCGATGAAGGTTATTTTGTCGTCAGTGTGCCCCGATCGCTTGCACTGATCACGACTGTTGATAGCAACCAGAAAAGGGGCGATCGTTCCGCATAAATTTGCAGAAGATCAGACCTTCTTTTTTAGGATGCCTTTGCGATGTGCAACTAATTCGCCCTCATCCCAACCCTTCTCCCCAGGGTGGTTTCATACAAGGAAAAAATAGTGAGGATTTTTGATTCCTTCGTTGAGGTTCGCTCAAAGTTGCGAACGCTACGCGCCACAAAGTGTTCGCAGAGACTGAACAATCAGGCTTCCGGGTTTCCTTTTGGTGTACGAAACCACCCTGCTCCAAAGTGATTCAAGAGGGATACTTCCTCGTGCAACAGAACAAAGTTCTCCCTCATCCCTACCAAATCCCCCGCTTTCCAGACGGTCTGACCGTCATCCAATTCGTTCGAGCCATCGCCAACTGTTCGGGGGTGAGCTTTGCCCCAGTCAGATTAGCCCCACAAAGATTGGCTCCCCGCAGGTTGGCATTGAGCAGATAGGCACCACTGAGATCGGCCCCCCGCAGGTCGGCTCCTTCTAAATCAGCATTATTAAGATAAGCCTTAATCATATTGGCATCTCGCAAATTGGCTCGACCGAGGTTTGCCCGCCCAAAGTCTGTGCCCAACAGGTTTGCCCCTTGCAGGTTGACCCGGCTCAAGTTTCCCTGATGAAAGACCGCTCCTGATAAGTTGACCCGTGGCAAAATCAGCGCTGCCAGATCATAGGAGGCAAAATCGCGCTTGCCCTTGCTGTAGTAGCTTTGTAGGCTCTGAGAATCCAGCTTTTGAGGTGCTTTTGTCTGTTCTCCAGAGGTGCCCGTCCGCCCGCTAGAGTCGCGATTTTTGGTGCCCATGCCCGAAGGTTTGGCGGCCATGACCCGATTGCGAGCAGCACCCGACTGCAAACTAGTCGATTCAGTGCGGCTTTGTCGAGCGCGGATGGCCATCGCAGCACGAGCGGCCGGCGAGGAAGAAGGCTGGGAGTCAGGCTCCGATCGCTCAATCCCCCGGTGTCCGGGTCTGGGATTGACGCTATTCATACTGTTGGCGAGGCTGTCGAGATACGGCTCCAAATCCAGCGCCCGAAAGATATCATTGGCGTTTTGATAGCGGTGACGCACCGAGACTTCCAGCATTTTCTTTAAGACGCTGGCAAAGTGATCGCTGACTTGGACTTGCTTTTGCCAGACGAGTTCACCCGTTGCGGGGTCGTAATCCAAATCCTTGGGCGACTTTCCGGTGAGTAGATAAATGCAGGTAACACCAAGCGCGTAGATATCACTGGCATAGACCGGACGCATCGCCATCTGCTCCGGTGGGGCAAAGCCGGGAGTGCCGATCGCATAAGAAGTCAAAGCAGTCTGTTCAGAGAGACTTGCAGAGGCGGCGTTGACCTGATTTTTGACGGCTCCAAAGTCGATGAGGACAAGTTTACAATCGTGCGATCGCCGAATCAGATTGGCAGGCTTGATGTCACGGTGAATGACTTGATGGCTATGAATATATTGCAGAACAGGCAAAAGTTCGCTGAGAAACTGCTTGACCCCAGCTTCACTAAAAGGCTGTCCCGATCGCTTAATCTCTTGCTGAAGGGTTGCCCCACTAATATATTCTTGAACTAGATAAAATTCTTGGCTGGCATCAAAATAGTCAAGCAGGCGAGGGATCTGGGGATGATTGCCAATTCTACCCAGGGTTTCGGCTTCTCGCTGAAAGAGTTCTCGTGCCATTTCCAACACATGGGGAGCCGTCGCCGTCGGGCGCAATTGCTTGATCACGCAGTTAGGCTGTCCGGGCAAAGATTCGTCCCGCGCCAAAAAAGTAGCCCCAAAGCCGCCCTGACCCAATGCATGTAGAATTCGATAGCGATCGCGGAGCAATAGCTTTGAACCACAAGCCTGACACAGTTCAGCGTGGAGTAGATTTTCAGGATGGGAACAGAGTGGATTCAGGCAGTAGCTCATTCGGCATTACCCGTGTTGGTGGTGACTACTGGGATATTGCTACCCTACCCTTATTATCTGGGCATGGACGATATAAAGTAGTGTGAATTGTGCCGCAAATCTTTGAAGAATTGCTAAAGTTGCTTGCTGGTGATTTAGGTAGTGAGGATTTGACGATATTCAGATTTCCATCTTTAGGAAGACTCCTAATCATAGAGAATACCCAGAAATTTAGGGTCTGCAAACAACCATACCGCGAACTTTCCTCCAGTGATTGGCTGGTTTTTGGTAATTAGAGATCTTAAAGGCAATCGCTAGGAGCAGAAAGTCACCTAGATAACACAGGTTAAAGTTGTGTCGTTCTGGCAGTCTGGGCGACGATCGTGCTCCTCATTCGATCACTTGCTTCCGTCATCTATTAATGAATACTTCCACTCAAGCGAATTTCCGCACGGTTAGAGAAAGTTGACTTTATTTTCAATAGGGCCGGCTCAAAAGCAGGGGTCTATTTTGGAAGGATGTCAGCAAATTCAATGAGGTCTTTTTATTTTGCTCCGCTTTAAATAATCGAGGCTTGACAGTTCACAAAGTAACGTCACTTTAGAACTGACTGAGGATGAATAGATCGATCGGGACGAGTCTGCAAAATTCCGCTTTGCTCCCTCCTTGAGCGGTAGAATGATTCAGATTGACATCGGTCAAATTGGCACATCAAAAGCAAGCTACATGCGTATTTCTTTGAACTGGCTGCGCGAACTCGTGGATATTTCTCTGACTCCGGAGGCGTTGGCGGATCGGCTGACGATGGCGGGGTTTGAGGTCGAAGAGATTGAAGACCGACGCACCTGGGCAAATGGGGTCGTCGTCGGTAAAGTGCTGGAGCGAGATCCTCATCCCAATGCCGATCGCTTGAGTGTGTGTCAGGTTGATATTGGAGCGGGAACGCCGTCTACGATCGTCTGTGGTGCGGCTAATGTACGGGCTGGCGTTTATGTCCCGGTGGCGACGTTGGGCACTTATTTACCCAAAGTTGATCTAAAGATCAAGCCAGCCAAACTGCGGGGCGTTGCCTCGGAGGGTATGATCTGTTCGCTGTCAGAGTTGGGGTTGACTAAGGAATCTGAGGGAATTCACATTTTTGAGGACGCGAACACCTCTGGTGCAGAAAGCCTGAGCGTTGGCAGCGATGTGCGTCCTTTATTAGGGTTGGATGATGTCATTCTCGATCTGACTTCGACCGCTAATCGGGCGGATGCGTTGAGTATGGTTGGGGTGGCGCGAGAAGTGGCCGCTTTGACGGGAGCCACGCTGAGACTTCCAGAAGCGGCGGAGCCGACGATTCGATCTGGGGGCAATTTAGCGGTCAAGGTTTCAGATTCTCAGGCTTGCCCGACTTATATTGGGACGGCGATCGAGGGCGTAAAAATTGCCCCTTCTCCTCTATGGCTACAACAGCGCCTTCAATCGGCAGGCATTCGTCCGATCAGTAACGTTGTCGATGCGACCAACTACATTCTGTTGGAATGGGGACAGCCGCTTCATGCCTTTGATGGCGATCAATTAATGTCGGTTGCAGGAAGTGAGAAGCTGGCAATTGGAATCCGGTTTGCTCAGTCGGGTGAATCGCTGAAGACGCTAGATGGACAAACCAGAACGCTTCAAGAACAAACGCTGGTGATCACCGCAAACAATCACCCTGTGGCCCTCGCGGGTGTGATGGGAGGTGCCGACACCGAAGTAGGCGAAGGAACGCAGAATTTGATGCTGGAGGCGGCTTTGTTTGATTCGGCGATCGTTCGGCGATCGGCGCGTTCTCAAGGGATGCGGACGGAAGCATCGGCGCGGTATGAACGGGGAGTCAATGTGGCAGAGCTAGAAACTGCCTGTCGTCGAGCTTTACAGCTAATTACACAACTCGCGGGTGGAGCGGTGGTCGCTCAAGAAAAGGCCGATGCGCGTCAGGATGAAACTCGGACGATCGCCCTGCGGCTAGAGCGCGTCAATCAAGTGTTGGGCATGGTGGATTTAGGAGAGGAACTGGGCGATCTTCAGGTCAAAGATATTGAGAAAACCCTGACGGCGCTGGGCTGTCAACTGGCTTCCACAAATAAGCCGGAAGTCTGGAATGTCACCGTTCCGCCCTACCGCAGTCGAGATTTGGAGCGGGAGATTGACCTGATCGAGGAGATTGCGCGGCTGTATGGCTACGACAATTTTTGTGACACGTTGCCTGCCAAAAGTGAACCGGGATTTTTGTCGATCGAACAGGTGATCACCCGCAAACTTCGCGAAGCTTTGAGAGGAGCAGGTTTGACGGAGCTAATTCACTACTCGCTGGGCAAGCCGGGAGCCGATCGAGAAGTCGTGCTGGCAAATCCCTTGTTCACTGAATATTCTGCTCTACGGACTGATTTGATTGCTGGCTTGATCACCGCTTTTCAGTACAACTTAGAGCAGGGCAACGGGGCGCTGAATGGTTTTGAAGTGGGGCATGTGTTCTTTTGTGAAGAAGACGGATTGACTGAAGCCGAATTCATCGCCGGGATTTTGGGGGGCGACCCAACGGAGGGCAAATGGGTTCGGAGTGGACGCGAGCAGCCTTTGACGTGGTTTGAGGCAAAAGGCTTGCTGGATGCGGTCTTTAAGCGAGTCGGATTGGCGGTGGAATATCAGCCCGATCGCCGTGATCCCCGCCTGCATCCGGGTCGGACAGCTTCTCTGTGGGTGCGGGGCAATCGATTGGGAACCTTTGGACAACTCCATCCTCAATTGCGTCAAGAACGCGATCTGCCCGATGAGGTTTACGTCTTTCAGCTAGATTTGAATGTGGCGATCGACCAGTTAGATCAAGACGAAGCGCTGATTCCCATTTTTCAGCCTTACTCAACTTATCCGCCGTCCGATCGCGATCTGGCTTTCTACGTGTCTACCGATGTGTTGGTGGCTGACTTGGAGCGATCGATGGTCAAAGCCAGCGGCAGACTGCTCGAATCGGTGACCTTGTTTGATGAATATCGGGGCGATCGGGTTCCAGAAGGACAGCGTAGTTTGGCGTTTCGGTTGGTGTATCGAGCGGACGATCGCACCCTCACTGATGAAGATATCGAGCCAGTGCATCAAAAAGTCCGAGAAGCACTAGTCGAAAAATTTCGCGTAGAACTGAGAAGTTAGGAATCAAGTTAGGAATCAAGTTAGGAATTAGAGCCATGCCCAAGTATGTGATGTGGGGAAGCTACTGTGAGGATGTTCTCGAAAAGCGATCACCCTACCGTCAGGCTCATTTAGATGGCTTGGCGAAGCAAAAGGAAACTGGAGTGTTGATGACGATCGGGCCTACCAAAGATGTCACCAAAGTTTTTGCGCTCTACGAAGCTAACGATGAAGCAACAGTGCGTCAGTTAGTCGAGTCTGACCCCTACTGGCAAAACGGCATCTGGACAGAATACGACGTAAAAGAATGGATTCAAGCGATCTAAGCCTAAAGAAACGTGAATTCGATGAAATCTTTCGCTGCGGTTGTGAATCCAGGTAGCCCCCTAAATCCCCCACGAGTGAGGGACTTTGAACCCAAAATCTTGTCTAAAAGTCCCCCAATTTTGGGGGGTTGGGGGGCAGAAGCGCTGAAGAACGAAGCAAAAAAACCTCATCGAATTCACGTTAAAGAAATGGCTGTTTTGGCTTTTTAAAAACAGCTACAAAAATGCTTCTGCTAAATGAGTTCTTACAACTTTTGCAACAATTTCAATACACATAACGCATCCTTGAGAACGATTTTTGCCTGCGACGAGAGTGGCTTCAGTTCCTTCCATTCATCGTTGTAGTCTGCACTATTGCGATCAAGCCTTAACCGCTTGAGAATGTTCGCAATCGTCAGACAATTTCCATTCCGTTTTCCTTTTTCCTGAAAAACACGAATCACTGTTGCGTGAACGCTGGAATCCTTACATTCAGTAAGTTCAACATTTTTCTCAATATTGATTAGATAATTCCTTGCACTGCAAAAAGCCGAGTAGTAGGATCTGCTAACGCAGCAACGATATTGTGCTTCACAAAGCAACAACTTCGCTGGATTATCCCTACATAACTCGGCTTCATCAAACAACGCTTGTGCAACGGTTAAGTAACTTGTCCAATCGAAGCTCATTCAAAATCCAATTTGATGCATAAGTGAGTACTCACCTCAAAAGAGTCATTCAGAAACACTGCATCTTCTAAAGCGGTAAATTTCTCGTAAATCTGCTCGACCTCACCTGATTTCGCTACAACAGATAGAACAAGCAGTTTAAGCTGAGAATCTTCTGGATCTTGAGAAACGCGCAATTTGAGAAGATTACTAGAGAAGTACTCCCCAATTTTTTTATGAGCTTCAATTAAAAAATTAGCTACATCCTGATGCTCTTTCAAGAATGCCAGTACAGTTTTACGGTCTTCTAACCAATATTTGTCAAGAATACTGGCAAGATTGAGTCTTGAGCGCGGGACTTGCTGAAGTGCCAAACTTTTCTCAGCTATCGAAATTAGACTAGCTCCTATGTTTGTCAGCTTTGACAGCGCTCTAATGCCAGCCTCGCTAGATTTAGGGATCTTCCTTGCAGCCAGCAAGACCTCTTCCTTCCCACAGAACAAAAATTGATCGCCTCTAGACGCGCCTTTTACTTGAGGATACTTTGCGTTTCTGTTCGTTACCATAGCTTTATCCTCAGTCTGTGTATGGCTCTAGATAAGGGATACTTGCTTTTTCCAGCATAGACCGGATCGCTTGTGTTTTCTCTTTAGCTCTTAGAATCTGCTCAAGAAGAACATCTAAGCCGGATTGATCCAGCGCTGTATAAAATTCTTTCTGTCCTGTCGCATCGCGATACGTAATTCTCAGTGTGTGCGTCGCAAACATAGCAACTATCCCCCGCTCTACTTCATCCTGAAAAATCGGACGAGCATCAGTCACGATACGGGCATCCGCGAGAATTCGCTCACTCTCAATACGTAACTCCAATGTCTTAGCAATGGTTCTAAAGATCCCATCTGCTCTCAGTAGTTCATGAATTCGTCTTCTGAACCGAGCTACTTGATCATCGGAATAGTCAGAAGTCTCTTCACAATCGAAAAGATCAGTTTCTAGCGTCATAACAAGGTTGTCTATGAACGCACCCCCCCTTCCATTCAAATGCATTTGGAGGGAAACAACCATTTGAGTAATCTCTTCCAAGTTTTCGAGGTCGATTCCCTTAACTTCAGCCGCCAACGCGATCGCCGCTGCCTCTACGCTGGATGCGGGGGAAACTTTACTGATAGCATTCAGGATCGCCCTAAAGACTTCATCCTCAACGTCAATCAGGGATTTAGCTCCTCGAAGGTATTCTTCTGGAATGTTCAAATCAGGCATATTACTCTCGTTATCTCGTCTTTAACTTTTGATCCGTGACAGCGACTTTAGACCCTCCAAACATTTCAAAGCCGCTCTACACCGCTCAAAAATAGCTGCTTCTAGCGGTGACCTAACCGCAAGTTAATCCAAAAGATGCTGTAATTGGATGGCCCACTTGAAAGTATCTGCTTTCTCTGGCTCAACCACCAAATTAACATCGATTAGTCATAGTCGCATTACCATTTCTACCCATCCAGAAATCAGGGTTATGCGTTAAAGGTATAACGATTCGATAGATTGTGTACTGCCAAAGGTCTGACTACCGAATCAATGCCATTTCCCAGTGTGAGAAAAATTTAGTTGAGGGGGAATCAGAACGTTCTGCGATCGCCACTCCATCAGTCCACGTTCCCAAACTCAGAAGGTCACTTTGTAAAGCTGAAACAGTTCGCCGGGTAGAGTTCTGGAGATCTTGCCGCCGACGGATTGGATTGCTTTTCGCCAGTCGGTGAGCGGTTCTAAAAACACTTCTGTACCGAGATAGGT
>NZ_JBJPHS010000115.1:0-17792 GCF_052939495.1 Phormidesmis sp. 146-12
GATCGCAAATAACGTATTGTTCCGTCAGTTCGACAAAGTTTTTTTGCTTCGTTGCTCAAATCTTCTCCCCAGACCGCCAATTATGGAAGACTTTGAGACAAGATTTTCGGTTTAATATCTCTCACTGATGGGGATTTAAGGGATAACCTGAATCTGCAACCGACGTAGGTCACTTCTGTCGCACTGGCGTTAACTAGCTATTCACAAGTGGCGGCAAAGGCTGGAGTCTTCAAGCCAAGATACTGTTGCCAAAATGGAGTCGATGTCATCTCTTGAGCGGCGTTCTTCCAATCTGTACTGGCCGTTGACCATCTTTGACGACCTTGGGCAGCAACTTGAAACCATCTTGTTAACAGCTTTACACCCGCCAACTTGTCTATTTCATCTTGATTTTCATAAGTCCGACTAAGCTTTAAGATGTTGACGTGAAAGACATCAGGTTCAGACTTTGTGATCAGATCTGGCCCTTTTAGATAATCTTCAAACGCTTGAATTAACATCTGGGCCCGATCGTAATCAGGTTTCGTCAACGCAAGAATGATTTCTTTGGTAAAGTTGCTGACGGTGTAGGTGTAGCTTGGCGCAAAGTGAATGGCATACGCGATCAAGTCATTGCGGAAATAGTAGTAGGTTTCCCAATTCAAATTTTTAGCAGAAGCCGGAAGATGCCACACTGCCATTGAAGGAAAAGTGACGATCGGTACCCCCAACGCTCTCTTAGCTCTCATACAAAACTCTACATCGTCCAGCTTAATAAAAAGTGGCAGCGGCAACTTCAGCTTGTCAACGATCGCTTTAGAAAAAGAGCAAAACCAAAACCCTCCATAGTCTGCATCTTCTTCAATTAGTAGGCGATTGAGAGAAGCAGGCGATCTCAGGTCGATATTATGGTTGAGAGGCGTTAGAGAACCCGAAGCACCCTTCGTTTTGGGACTTTCATTGTAGGTCGCTCCGGCTTCATATAACATATGCTTTTTGTTTAAGTTGAGTAAGCCACCTGCAACAATAAACTCGGCTTTTGCATATCCATGTAACGCAAATAGTCTATAAATACTGCCGCTTTCTAACTCAATGTCATCATCCATTAATAGAAAGTGAGAGTAGCTGCCTTCTTCTAACGCTTCAACTAACCCTCTTGTAAAACCACCGCTACCGCCTGCATTTTTATTAGGAACTAGCTTTAGTTTGGGATCTCCAAAATTGCTTTTATCTAGGGTCTGACCGTTATCTACTACAAATACTTTAAAGTTCTGCTCTTGCAGTGATTTGTCTTGCAGAATATTATTTAGCGTATTTTTGATATACTCTTCTTTCTTGAAGGTACAGATCACGATTCCAAGAGACACTTCTCTTAATTTTGGCTCATCTGTTGCGATCCAGCCCTCTGCAAAGATGCCTCGATCGCTCAAACAAGTGATTTCAAAGTAGATTCTGCCTGCGCTTTCGTTCTGAAGGAGTTCGATCGGTTGCAGTTTAATCGGATCAGAAAGCTGGCACTGCTTAAATGTTTCCTGAAAGATAGTTTCTTTTGCATCTGTTCCGTTAACTTCACGGTAAAGAGAAACCTGAAAATCTCCTTCTAGTTTTAGTGTGTAATAGATAGAGTGGAGCGTTGTATATTTAACGTAGTATTTTTCATAAAAAGAATTGAAGTAGGAGCTTGAAGAAACCGTTCCTCCCTGACTGAGTACAACTTGGCTTTCTTCTTGATCAGCGATCGAAGCCGCTTGATTCCATTGAAGATATAAGTCAGAAGTATTGGCTAATCTAGGAAACTTTATTACACTGATAATGTTCATAACAATCTACCTGACGTTCTCCGTAAGTCAATCTCTTTCACCTGTCTATTAACGTTAGGAAAGAGTAATCGAAATAGACTCATTCCTTCGACTGATTTGGCTTGGTCAAGGCGTTTTGGTGAAACAGGTTGAGATATTTTAAGAAAGTAAGTTTAAGAAAGTAAGGGCGATTGTGACAGTAGCTCAATTAAGTCAGGCATTTGCTCAATGATGAAGTGGGCCCCTGCCGATCGCAGCATTGAAGCACGACTACTACGTTCACTTTGGTTGATGTGCGTCCCGCCAATATAGCCAACGACTTGTGGAATTTTAGCCGACGCCGCAGACTTTACTCCGCTGATTGAGTCTTCAACCGCTACACAGTGCGAAATGTCAGCATTCAAAGCCTTTACCGCATAGAGATAGATGTCTGGCAAGGGCTTGGGTCGTCGGGTAGAGAGAGAATCATGAGCGCTAAAGATGCGATCGTCTGGAAAATAAGCAGTCAACTCAGAAGCCGCCAGACAAGCACTCAATCGCCGCAGACTACTATTACTCACTAGGGCAAATTCAATAGTTTGATCGCGCAGATCAGACAACACCTGGGGCGTTCCTGGGGTAGCCCTCGCTTCTATTGTCAGGTGATCGATCGATCGGTTTTCTTCTTCGATGACAAGTCGCTCCAGATCAGTTTCAGTGAGTGCAGTGGGTGTGTCTGCGTAGAGTAGCGCCAAAATGTCTCGATAAGGCTTGCCCGCAAAAAGTTTGACAAACTCTGGCAGATCATAAAACTTTGCGCCAGAAAACGCTTGAGCTACCTCAGTCGTTAGCTGCCAGGCACTCTTAAGCGCAATGATTTCGCTATCGACAACCGTGCCATCGTGGTCAAACAGCACCACTTTATGCGGCTGAAATGATTGCATCCTGTAAACGCTCCTCACTGTAGTATTTGAGTGTTGCTAACAATCCATGAGCCTGAAGATCTTGCAGGGCCTGATCACAGTCGCGATCGAGCGCCTCTGTGCATTGATCCGGTGTTAATCCAACAATTTGACTGAACGCTGCGCCTGACCGAATGGCAGTTAGTACCTCTAGTTTGTCCTCAACAGCATAGTCCTTACCCGACTCGATCGCGCGCTCTTTAACTACAAGCATCCAGGCAGCGATCGGGAGAATCAGACGCTTTAAGTTAACGGTCTGGCTGTGGGCATCTTGCAGGATCGGAACAATGTATTTGCCTAGTTTTCTGGAGGTTTCTGCTGAGATGCGCTCGATCGTATCGGGGAGTGCTTCGTTACTAAATCTAAGTAGCACTTGTTCCTTGTACTGTTCGCACATCTGATGAGGTATGGGGGTAGCGGCGGCGATGTCGTCCATTAAAAGTTGAGTAAATAAGCGAAATTCTGGTAGTCTAACCGCCTCATGGACATACTCAATCCCGGCTCTGACCGCTAGACAAGCAATAAAGGAGTGTACAGCATTCAAAAACCTCGACTTCATATACAAAAAGGGTGTAATGTCGTCGGTCATGATCACCCCCGTGTCTTCCCAAGTGGGACGATCGCCTTTGAACTTGTCTTCTACCACAAATTGCCAAAAGGGTTCTGTGACGATCGAGGCGCGATCGCTAACTTGCAGCAGTCGGCGAGGATAGTCTGCGTGAGACTCATGCGCTTGAGGCACAATTCTATCGACAACGGTGTTGGGAAAGGTTGCTCGCTCACGAATGTAGGCGGCAAGTTGAGGATCAATCCGATCAGCATAGGTCAACACAGCCTGTTGTAGAATTTCGCCATTTCTGGGCAGGTTGTCACAAGACAATGTGGTGAATGGGGCAATTCCTTGATCACGGCGGCGACGGAGAGCTTCGACAATAAAGCCAATCGCGGTAGTAGGTGTGGAAGGGTCGTTTAGATCATGCACGATCGCGGCCTGAGTTGTATCGAGATGAAACCGCGAATCTAGACAATAGCCTGCCTGGGTGATAGTCAGCGTCACGAGATGTACCGCAGGCGACTCCATCAAATTTAGAATGTAGTCCTGGTTTTTTGTTCCATCAACAATTTGATTAATCGAGCCAATCACCTCTGCTGACTCATAATTTTCGTCACAACAATGGCGCTCGATCAAACTGTAGAGAAAGTTTTGGGGTTGTAGGGTTGCGATCGTGCGACGGCTCTTGAGACTCACTCCACAGATACCCCATCGCTGGTCTTGAAACCGCTTTTGGGTCAGATAATGATGAATAATCCGGGCAAGGTGTCCTCTAAAAAAGCGACCAGGGCCAAAATGGACAACGCCCGTACTCAGTGCTCTGCGATTGTAGGGAGACTGCTGATCCCATAAGTCAGTGAGCGTATTGAGGGAATTCTCTGAATGTGTAAAGCGAGTAACTGGCGAAAGGTAAGTGTTCATAACATTCTTTACAAGGCAGGTATCAACTGTGAGAGGTCGTGTCAAGGAGAGCGTTAAACTCTTTTGAAACACTGCCGCTTAATTGGCTGTCGGAGGACTGGAAGAGTCAGCGATCGCGGTCAATGTTTTTGAGGTTGTCTAGAAAGCAGTGAATTCTCTCGATCAAGCGGGGTGAGCAGTTACAATCCAAAATGACTTGATAACCAGCGTGGATTAAATCCTTGCAATTAGATGCTGAAATACTTTCAGAATGATCGATTGAGTCTAAGCATCCGCAGAAGACGACTTCAAATGTCTGGCTAATTTCACAGTTTGTTATTTACATTCCTTGCTAATTACTTTCCTCGACAACTTAATTGAGTCTTCTTATGGTATTGACGATCGATTACCTCTGCTATCTACCGTTGGTCAAATCTATAAGGTTTAACAAATGGATCTTCTATACCAAGCTCTGTTACACATCGAGTTTGAAGTAGTTTTGATCAATTTAGATTGGTTAAATTCTTTCTACAGAAAGTTGACTCAATTTCTATAAAATTCTTCAGAGTAGATAGCCGTTAAATTCTAGAAATCGGCTTAATTGCCACCCATGCCAGCACAATAAAGCTTCAGCCAAATAAAGAGGTCTACCATCTGACTGAGTAGCTGTCTGGTTGTCCTCCCTCGTTTGTCAGAGGAGAGAAACCACAAAAACCTCTAAGCTGATCCTTAATGCATTAAAAACGCTAGATCCCTCCTAAAAAGGGAGGAACCGAACCAAAGTTAACCTTTTTGATGCAAAGTTCCCCTTAAGAAGGAGAATTTAGGGAGGTCGAAATTCGGCAATCAATGAAACAATCTCAATTTTCAATCACTGACTCTACAAAAGTGAATTTTGTTAACGTCAGTTCAATGAACGCTTCGCTTCGCTTTTAGATCCAGGCACGCCCCCTAAATCCCCCACGAGTGAGGGACTTTGAACCAGAATTCCTCTCTGAAAGTCCGCCAAAATTGGCAGCTTGGGGGGCAGAAGCCGTGAATACCGAAGCGAAAAAACTCTCATCGAATTCACGTTTTGTTAGGGTTAGCTACAGCCTTGATTGCTAGGCATTCTTCTACAAAACCAGACCGTTTGTTACAAGGGAAAACATCAGTTATGCAATATCGACAGCTTGGTAGTAGCGATCTTACGGTTTCTGAAATCGCACTGGGTTCCTGGTTAACTTATAGTGGTGGAGTCGAACGGCAACAAGCCGAAGCCTGCATTCACAAAGCGTTTGACGTTGGAATTAACTTTATCGACACGGCAAATGTTTATGGGCGAGGTGCCGCTGAGTCTCTATTAGGAGACGTTTTACAAGGCATCGATCGCGCTTCCTATATTTTGGCGACCAAGGTTTACTTTCCGATGTCCGATCGCGACCAGGGTTTATCAGCGGCTCAAATTCGCAAGCAGATCGATGATTCACTTCAGCGGCTCCGCACCGATTATGTCGATCTCTATCAGTGCCATCGCTACGACACAAACACCCCGCTCGAAGAAACCATGACCGCTCTTACAGAAGTCGTCCGGCAAGGAAAGGCGCGCTATATCGGCTTTAGCGAGTGGAGTTCTGCTCAGATCCAGGCTGCTCTCAACCTTCCTGAAGTAGAAAAGTTTGTCTCTAGTCAGCCGCAGTACTCGATGATCTGGCGCAAACCAGAGGCGGATGTGTTTCCGCTTTGTGGGGCAAATGGGATTGGTCAAATCGTCTGGTCGCCTCTTGCTCAAGGCGTTCTCACAGGCAAGTACAAACCTTGCGAAGCTCACCCTCAAGACTCTCGCGCAACCAACGACAAAATGAATGGGTTTATGTCTGACCTATTGAGCGATCGGGTTCTGAGTGCTGTTCAAAATCTCAAGCCGATCGCCCAACGACTCGACCTCTCAATGGCACAGCTTGCCTTGGCGTGGGTGTTACGAGATGAGCGCGTGTCTTCTGCCATCATTGGAGCCAGCCGCCCCGAACAAGTTGCAGACAATGCTGCCGCGTCGGGTGTGCGTCTGAGTGATGACGTGCTACAAGAAATCGATCGGGTACTTGAGCCTGCTTTACTATCCGCAGCAACTCGATGACGACTGTAGAAAGTTTACTGTCCAATGTCTAGCATCCTGGTTGACTGACAAAACTCCTGAAACCCTTGATTTTTCGTAGGTTGGTGTTGAGCAACGCGAAACCCAACAGCAGCCTTTCTACCGTTGCTAACGTTGGGTTTCACCAGGTTCTACCCAACCTTGTATCTTGAGGTTTAGGCAACCCGTCCCAACCTAGGTAAAAAATACCGCTTTTTAGCAAGGGTGCCTGTACGCTAAAAAAGAGCGTGGACAATCCCGTTCAACCCAGGTGCAAAAGACACCGTTTGGTAGCCCCGGAGCCACGCTGTCAGCCTGATGATGCAAGCTCGAACAATCGCGCTTAGGATCAACCTCGGATTCGCAAGGACGAGTTGTCAAAGGGACAAAATAACTTATCCCTAGCATAAACGATGACACCAGAAAAAACATGGGTAGGCGTTGATATCTCTCAAGACAGTTTAGATATTCACGTGCTGCCCAAGGTCTGACCTTACAACAGCCCAATAGCGAAGTCGGAGTGCAAGCCCTGATTGAGCAATTACACCCGCTTGTCCCCACTTTGGTGGTCGCCGAAGCAACGGGTGGATTAGAGCGTCTGTTGGTCAGGGGTCTGCAAGCCGCAGCGATTGACGTTGCCATTGCCAATCCTCGCAAAGTCAAAGGGTTTGCCGTGGCGTTAGGTAAAGCGAAAACGGACAGACTGGATGCAGAGGTGATTGCTCGATTTGCCCAAACCGTGCAACCTCGATCGCAACCCATCGTAGAAGCGTCAGCTCAACAACTGAGTGACTTAGTGCGTCGCCGACGGCAGTTGGTGGAAATGCAAGTTGCGGAGAAGAACCGCCTGTGCCGGGCCTCAAAAGCCGTGGAAGCCGACATCAGCGAACCTATCGAGCAGATACAGAACCGCCTGGACTCGCTCAACGAGCAGATTCAAACCCTAGGCGCACAACAGCAAGACTGGCACCGTAAGCGTGAGATTCTCCAGTCCACTAAAGGCATTGCTCAAGTGACCGCCGCCCTCTGTTTGACCGAATTACCCGAACTGGGAAAACGCTCGGACAAGCAGATTGCTCGCTTAGTCGGGGTTGCCCCCCTGAACCACGACAGTGGCAAACACCAGGGCAAACGCATGATTGCGGGCGGGCGCACTGCCCTGCGCTGTGGTCTGTATATGGCAACTCTGGTCGCCACCCGCCATAATCCCGTCATTCGCGAGTTCTACCAACGCTTACTGGGCAACGGCAAGCTGAAAAAGGTTGCTCTCGTTGCCTGTATGCGGAAGTTACTCGTGATTCTCAATGCCATGATCCGCCATAACCAGACTTGGCGAACTTCCACTTAGTCAAGCGCTCAAGCGACTCTTCGGGATGCAAACGGTGATCCAGCACTGCCATTTTGTCTTGCACATTTGGAAATGAAAATTTCTTTCTCTTCCTATTGACTTTCAAGACAATTGCTACAGAAGTCGATGTTATTTAGTTTTCGTTCCTAAGAAACTGCTTACCCACAGAAAAGGAAACCTGGGGGAGAGCGCTCTTGATTTGAGCAAGGTCTCTCCCCTCTAATCGTTACAGCTTTGTCCCACAGTCAGGACAGAACCGATTGCTCGCAACATTTTTGGCGTTACAGTTGCTGCAATACATTAGCTCAGTGGCTTTCTCTAGATTTTTGCGCTCTGGTAGACCAATCATCTGGGCATTGCTGTGACCATTGGGCACCATCGGGTAGCAATTTTCATGACGATTGACGCGCACATCCATCAAAACTGGCCCATCGTGAGATAGCATCTGAGCGATCGCGCTACTCAGTTCGTCTCGTGACTCAACTCGAACGCCTTTCACCCCAAACGCCTCCGCCAGCTTCACAAAGTCGGGCATTCCTACTTCCATGTTGGAGGAAGAATAGCGCTCATCGTAAAACGCTTCTTGCCACTGGCGCACCATGCCCTGCCAGCCGTTGTTGATAATGACGGTTTTGACGTTGATGCGATGTTGGGCCAGCGTCGCCAATTCTTGCAGGTTCATTTGAAAGCTCGAATCACCACTAATGCAGATCACCTGCTCATTAGGCACTGCCACCTTTGCGCCCATTGCAGCGGGGAGTCCAAAGCCCATCGTTCCCAGCCCTGCGCTAGAAATCCAGCGACGCGGCCCATTTTTGAGAAACTGAGCGGCCCACATCTGATGCTGACCGACATCAGTGGTGTAGTAAGCATCGGGCGCTTGCCGACCCACTTCGACGATCACTTCTTGGGGCGAGAGTTTGTCAGGATAGTGCGGCACTTCTAGCGGATAGTCTTGTCGCCAGCGATCGATGCGTTCTAGCCAATGGTGAGTTTGTCCAGGATTGACCGGATCGCCTTCTTCGGTGCTGCGAGTCAACAAATCAGTCAGGACTTGACGCACATCACCCACGATCGGCACATCAGGCATTCTCACCTTGGCCACTTCCGCCGGGTCGATGTCGATGTGAATCACTTTGGCCCGAGCGGCAAACTCGTCTAGCTTGCCCGTCACGCGATCGTCAAATCTGGCTCCGACTGCAATCAGCAGGTCACATTCAGTTACCGAAAAGTTGGCGTAAGCGGTTCCGTGCATTCCCAACATGCCAACCGAGAGCGGATGATGCTCATCAAAGGCACCGATCCCCATCAGCGTGGTTGTGACAGGCAACTTGAAGCGTTCTGCCAGTTCTTTGACTTCGGCGTGAGCATTGGCGGCGATCGCGCCTCCTCCAACGTAGAGCAGGGGACGTTCGGCTTTACGAATCAGCTTCAGCGCCTGACCAATTTGACGAGGGTTGCCTTTGAGCGTAGGACGATATCCCGGCAGTCTGACGGAACCTGGCTCGACGGGCAGGTAGTCAAATTCTTCGACCCCGACATCTTTAGGGACATCAATCAGAACGGGCCCGGGCCGTCCGGTGCTGGCAATATAGAACGCCTCAGCGACGATTCTGGCCATGTCTCTCGGATCGCGCACCACATAGGAATGTTTAACGATCGGGAGCGTAATTCCATAAATGTCGGTTTCCTGAAAGGCATCACTGCCGATCGCATGGCGAGGTACTTGCCCCGTAACGATCACCATCGGAATCGAGTCCATATGGGCTGTCGCAATCCCTGTGACCAGATTGGTCGCGCCTGGGCCAGAAGTCGCAAAGCAAACGCCTACCTTGCCCGTCGCACGAGCGTATCCATCCGCGGCATGGGCCGCCCCTTGCTCATGTCTGACGAGAATGTGTCGAACCCGACCTGCCGCCTCTGCTCGATAAAGCTCGTCGTAGATGGGTAAAATCGCCCCACCCGGATAGCCAAAAATGTCCGTTACGCCATGCCGTACCAGGCTGTCGATCAACGCAAAGGAACCTTTCACCCGTTTTACTGCCACACTTTGCAACTGCACTGGGGAACCTCGCCAATCCATTTAAGTGAATAGTTTCTTATCTATTTTTGTATCCAAAGATGCAATAGATAAAAAACTAGTGTAGTTCTGATTACGATCGCTGTCGAGACGAGCTGACCCGCGAAAAGATTCGTAATGCTGACTATGATTACACTTTAAGGGTTTTGGTGACTCAAAACGTGTGAGGAATTGGTGACAAAAGGGATGGGCAGTCGGACTTGCTAAACTGAGCGCGATCGAATACGGAACCTATTCCTCCAGGGTTGCCTGGGCGTTTGAGGCTAGATACTAGCCCCTCTAAATCACGTCTTTCAAGACTTTCTGCGTATTGCGCCAGGCCCAGACGCTGACCACGACAATGATCAAACTCATGCCCCACAAGACTTTTTCGAGCTTTAGCAGATCGGTTAGCGGGCCCGTGATCGCCAAAGGCACACTCAACGCAATGTTCACCACATTATTTTGGAAGCCAAACACCTTGCCGCGCATCGATTCGGGGGTTTGTTGCTGAATTAAGGTCTGCATCGGCACCGCCACCAGCGAAGCCCCCAACCCAAACAACCCACTCAACGTCAAACTCAAGTACAGATTTGTCGTAAAGCTGAACATCGTCAAAACGAACGCCATACACAAAAAGCCAACCAGCGGCAACGGCTTGTGGTGAAAGCGATCGCCCCAGTGCCCCAATATGCCCGCCCCAAAGACCATTCCCACACCCGCCGCCGCCAGCAGATAGCCAAACTGAGTCTCTTCTAGCCCAATTTTGGCAGTTAAGTTAATCGCCAATACGGTCAACGCTGCCAGCACCGAGTAGAGAATCATCAGTTGCAGCATGGCATTGCTGACTAATCGATCCTTTTTGAGATACGAAAGTCCCGCTTTAAAGTCGCTCCAGGGATGGACACTCACCTCTTTGGGCTTTTCTTCGGTGTCGCGCAGGGGCAATAGATAAAGGACGATGCCTGCTGCCAGATATAAGCCACCAACCAAAATTTCTCGACCCCAGTCAGCGTTGAAATTAGTTGCCAGCTTGAGGAGCGGATCGCCGATCGCAAACCCCACAATCAGCGACCCAATCATCGTCGTCGAAAAGAGCGCATTTGCCGTCAACAGGTTTTCTCGACGCACGATAAAGGGAATCACAGCCTGCTCTGCGGGCGCAAAAAACTGCGTCAAAATCGATTCGAGAAAGGCGATCGCCAACAAAATTGCAAACGCTCTCGGCACAAAGGGCAGCGGCAACAGCAAGAGCATGATTCCCCGTGCGGTATTGCAGCCACTGAGAATGGTTTTTTTGTCGTAGCGATCGACAAAGATTCCCGCTGCCGACCCAAAAAAGATTGCTGGAAGGGTCGCCGCAATCATCACGGCAGACCGCATTGAGTTTTCGGGCATTGTCCAGCCGTTGATCGTGGGCGGATCATAATTGACCAGCAGCGCAATCAGCAGCACAAAAAAAACTTTATCGGCAAGTTGAGATAAAATCTGCCCGAACCACAAGGTCATAAAGGCGCGGTTTTTCACCAATGCCTGAAAGCCAGTACCAGAGGGCTGAGAGCGAGTAGGAAGCATAAGGTGGCGATGGTTGCTTAAAAGAGATGTGGTAGAAAACCTCCCCCAGGGTTGCTGTCAAGCCTAGATGTGGATCAGCGTTTCGTATGATTCATCACAACTGTATCTGAAATACTCTGATTTGCACGGGTGCACAGGATATTTTGAGGTGGGGTCTAGCTTCCAGTGTCTGCTTGCGTCTCGGCTTCGTACTTTTGACATAGCGCAGTTATGAAAGTGGCGAGCGTTACGGGAATTGAGGCATTGGGGAGTGGGGGAGCATCTTTTTTGAGTAATTCCCCGGATTGGGCTGATTTGATCCAATGTCCTGAGATGGTTTGGGGCGATCGCCACAGATCCAAATGTCCCACTCCAGGGTCAGCGTAAAAACTGTCTAAACCGTTGCCGAGAAGTGCGGAACTCCAATGCGTGAAGTAATCGTGACTGGCGCGATGAATTGGAAAGTTTGCCTCCAAAGGCACGCCCCACCCATCTAGGGCAATCAGCGCTTTGACGGTGCCCCCTCGTTTTTGCCAGAGACGGGCTGCCCCGATCGCCCCCACCACACCCGCACTAAACGCAATAAACAGCAAAGGATCGCCAGAAAGGGGAGCAAGAAACTCTAAAAGGTGAAGCGGCGAATAAGCCGGGAGTTTCTCAATTGGAAAAGTCACGGACTGCTCTAGATAGTGCAACCCCTCAACTCGAAGCGACCCTTGGCGGGTATCTTGCAAAGATCGTAGCCCATTCATAAAGTTCTCTGTCAAGGCGGGTGAATGCATTCCTGGACAAATCACAACCTTCAGTTTGCTTTCCGCCATTCTGTGCTTTCTTTCCTCCGAGCAATTCTTTTAATTCGTTATCTTTTCTACCAATCATGCCCCCAGAGGGGATGTTAGTGTGAAACAAGGAGACATTAATCGCACTGCGTCTCCACCAGTCCTGTATCGAATTTGAGGATAAAACGTGGTTGCAACGCCTGAAAAACTCCGCCAATCTGGATCAGAAGCCTCTGCTAACTCAGACTCTAAGCGCGATCGAGTAGCTGTTTTGTTGATGGGTTACGGTGAAGTCGAGAGCTACGAAGATTTTGCCAACTACAACGAACAGGCCCTTAACTTACTGACTGCCAAGTTTGCACCCGTCCCGACTTGGGTGTATCCCCCTTTGGCCAAGCTTTTGGCAATGTTTGATCTGCACGAGTGGAGCCACCAGCACGATCAGTTTATTTCTCCTCACAATGCCATCTTTGAGCGTCAAAGAGCAGGCGTTGAGAAGGCGCTTCAAAACCGCTGGGGAGAACAAGTCAAAGTATTCAAAGCCTTTAACTTTTGTCAGCCGTTTTTGCCCGAACAAGTTCTCGAACAAATCAAGCAAGAAGGCTTCGATAAGATTCTCATCTACCCGCTGCTGGTGGTGGATTCAATCTTTACCAGTGGGATCGCAGTCGAGCAGGTGAACATCGGACTGGCAAAACTGACCGATCCCGGTGCCGAACACTGGCTCAAAGGGACGCGCTACATTCCTTCTTTCTACGATCAGCCTGCCTACATCGATCTGATGGCAACGATGGTCGAAGAGAAGATCCAGAGCGATCTGGCGGTGGCGCATCTGCCCTCCCAAACGGGGATCATTCTGATGAATCACGGTTGCCCTCACAAAGCCAAAGGCTTCACATCTGGAATTGATGAGAGTCAAAAGCTGTACGATCGCATTCGAGAACGCCTGATTTATCGCTATCCCCTCACCTCGGTCGGCTGGCTCAATCACCAAACCCCGCTGATCGAATGGACGCAGCCCAACGCGGATCTCGCAGCCAGAAATTTGATCAATCTTGGAGCGACGGCGCTAGTCTTCATGCCGATCGGCTTTGCCACCGAAAACCACGAAACGCTGCTTGATGTAGACCACATCATTCACAGTCTCCGCAGCAAGCATCCCGAAGTCACTTATGTACAGATGCCCTGTGTGAACGATCGATCTGACTTTTTAGAGATGGTCGCAGAGTGGGCCCATCCTCAGATCGAGGCGCTGTTATCTGAGCAGGCGGTTGCGGTCAATCCTGCTCTGGCAGTTTCTCAAGCTCAACATGGACACGATCACGGTCACGATCACGGTCACGATCACAGTCATGATCACGGTCACGGTCATCACCACCATTAATTTCATCTGTAAAAACTGAGGAATGAGTGCAGGATGAGAGGTGTTCTAGCATTCATTCCTTTTTTATTTAGCAAACCCTTTCACGCTCTAGAATAAAGTTGTAGCGAGTTTGCTTTAGCCTGTGATAGAACTAAAGCAGAGGAACAAATGTTCAGAATTCTTCTCAAAAAGATAGAGACTACACCCATCTAAAAAGGTAGAAACAAACAGGCTGATCTGCGATCGTTTTTGCTTTTGAATGCTTTGAGAGAAGATCCAAAAATCGCACCATTACAAACCATTCAAATGTATGCAAAGTGAAGCACCCGCAGTAAAGCCGATTCGATCATTAAACGATGCGATCGAGCGTTGTCAAGCTTTGGGAATGCGTTTGAGCCGTCAGCGTCGATTTATTCTGGAGCTACTCTGGCAAGAACAGGAGCATTTATCTGCACGCGAAATCTACGATCGCCTCAACCATCAGGGCAAAGAAATCGGTCACACGTCAGTTTATCAAAACCTAGAAGCGCTGTCTGATCAGGGAATCATTGAATGTATCGAGCGATCGGATGGTCGGCTGTATGGTAATATCAGCGACGCTCACAGCCACATTAACTGTCTTGACACGAATCAAATTCTAGACATCCACATCGACCTGCCCGCCGACCTCATTCAGCAAGTCGAAGCGAAAACAGGCGTGCGAATCACTCAATATCATATAAACTTCTACGGATATCGCGGATCTCAAGAATCTGAAGGTGTAGCTTAAAAGACACTTCTGTCAATTTGCTTTTCTTTCAAAACAGTTGTCTTATTAAGACTGCGATCGTTCCTGAAACTCGTAGGCTCAAACCTCAATTTCATTTCGTCTATAGGCTCTCATCGTCAGTAGGCTGATTTTGTGTATTTCCCCGAAACGCTCCAGCTCTTTAGGAAATATTAATTGAGTAAAAACAATTGGGTTAGCTTGACCAAACCAGCGATACCCCTTGGTTAGAGCAAATGTAGAATAGCCAAACTCCCGACCTGTGCCCGCACGAATTCATGGCCAGAAAACCCCCAATCCCTACCTGGTTTCCGGTCTTCCCGAAGCCCAAATCTTCTAATGAATCAAGACAGCCCGATCCAGAGGTCTCCGATCCAGAAGCATCCCGCGATCTGCTAGTCGAAGATCTGCCCGAAGTGGACGCTGCGCCTGACGTTGACTCTGACCAGCCCTCAGATCAGACAGTCGCCCCCCAAACCCTTTCTCAAGGGACGCAAAAAAGCCTGCAAGGAATTGGCGCGATCGCCGAGGCTTGGAGATGGCAACTGATTTGGTTGGGGATCATGGCGGCCGTTGGTGGAACGGGGGTCGGCGCTTTTATCTGGCTCTCACAGGCACCCCCCGCGATCGATTGCAAAAAGATCTCAGACTGGTCGGCGGATTCGGAGCGGCTGTTTTGTGCTCAGCAAGCGGCCCAGTCGGGTAAGTCAGATCAGATTTTGGCGGCGATTAATCTGGTCAAAAATTGGACGGTTGAGCATCCCCTCTACGCGCAATCTCAGGCGCTTTTGCAAGATTGGTCAAATGCCGTCTTGATTTTGGCCCGCGATCGCGTTTCGCAAAGAGATATTAAGGGAGCGATCGCCCTGGCCCGCCAGATTCCTCGCAAGAGTGCTGTGTATAAAGATGCTCAAGCCTCTATCGAGTTTTGGCAAGAAGAATTTAATCGAGGACAGGTGATCTACGACAAAATTCAAGCAGATCTCAAGAAGCAAAACTGGAATCTAGCCTCTCAGCGGATTGGCGAGTTGAGTCTGGTGACTGATCCCTCATGGCAAGAGCGATTGACGACGATTCGGCAGCAAGTCACGCACGAGAAACAAGGTTGGCAGGCGCTCAAAGCGGCCCGAGACTTTGCTCAAGCGAATCCACCAGAACGATGGGGACGGGCGATCGCGCTGACTGACTCCATTAAGCGCAGTACCTATGTTTGGGCGCTTCAGGCTCAGACTCAAGTGGTTCGCTGGCGCAATACGGTCTTTGCTTTGGCGATCGTGCGACTAGGTAAAAAAGATTTGGTCGGCGCGAGTAGTTTGGTGGACTCGATCCCCAAAAGCGTCAAGCTGACTTCGGACAATGAAGATCTGGTGCGGCTGATTCGAGCTAGGCAAATTGAGGCAGACGACAACTACGGCCAACCTGCCCTCGAACGGCTGGCTCCCTTACTGCTGGCTTCTCAACTGTTGCAGCAAATCAATCCTCAGAGTCCTTTTTATGCTCAGGCTAGGGCGCTCTTGCCGAGACTGGATCTGCAAGCTCAGAATTTTGTGCAACTTAATCTCGCAAGCACGCTATCTAATCTGCGGCAGATTCCCACGTTGAAGCTGGCGATCGACCAGGCAAAACAGATTTCGCCCAATCACCCGCGTCGCCTCCATGCCCAGACGCTCATCGCCCAATGGCGCAAAGAAATTGAGTGGATGGAAGACCGTCCCATCTTTCGTCAAGCCCAACAGACGGCTAAGTCAGGCAAAATTGGTGAGTTGCGATCGGCGGTGGCGATGGTGCGGTTGATTCGTCCTAAGCGGGCGCTCTATCCCGAAGCTCAGTCTCTGATGTCAACGTGGATTTCTCAAATTCAAGTCATCGAAGACACGCCGATTCTCAATGAGGCGAGAGCGGTGGCGGCCAATGGAAAACTGGGGCAGGCGATTCAGGTGGCTTCTAGAATTCGATCGGGTCGAGCGCTTTATGGCGATGCTCAATATTTGATTGGAGAATGGGTCTACCAGATTCAGATTATTGAAGATCGTCCGATTCTCAATCAGGCTGCGTCTTTGGCGAGTCAAGGGTATTTGACCAGAGCGATCGATGTCGCTTCTCAAATTGCCCCCGGACGAGGCTTGTATGGGGAAGCTCAGGGATTAATTCGCCAGTGGGCAGCGGAACGGGCTGAGATTTGGCGACAACGGGATCAAGAAGCAGCCAGTCAAGATTCACAATCTGACCAGTCAACCGAATCAGACTCGTCGCCCAGTGAGGAAGAATCATCCTCCGATGAGTTACCGCCGCCCTAGGGAGATGAGATCACAGGAGAATTGCATTAATCTAAATCATGAATGCTCTTAAAGGGTGAATGCCTTGTCTCGAAGTTCCCCAAATGGAGGGCTAGGATCGTCAGTCCAACAAAATTGCCATGTGAGTGATTTTTGGGTTTGTTTAGATCTTATGTTTAGATCTACAGTTTTTAGCTGAACATCGATGTGAAAAAAACCTCATTGAACTCGTGTCTCCCCAAGCTTTTTGGTTTTCCCTACTCTTCTGACCCATGACCCTCGATCGCTCCCCTAATTCACTACGGCTCATGGTCATTGAGGCAGATCCGCTGTTGCGATTGGGTTTGGTGACGGGGTTGGGCCGATTTACTGATCTGCAAGTGGTCGAGGTGGAGACGGTGACGATCGCCCTGCAACGGTTGGCGGATCGACGAAATGGGGTGGCGATCGACGTAATTCTGCTGGGATTAGATTCACAAACGCCCATTGAGGTCTGTCAGTCTCTCAAATCTCATGCGCCAGTTTTGCTGCTAGGGTCTGTGTCACCCACGCTGCTGTTGACTGCTTTTGAAATGGGAGTCGAGGGCTATTGTCCGCAGGGAAGCTCTCTAACCGCGTTGGTGCAAGCAATCCGACGGGTGGCAGCCGGAGAAACGGTTTGGAATCTAGAAATTTTGCAAGGTGCGGCTCCTCCGATGGTCAATCCCATTGCGGTACTGCGGCAAAATCTGCGATCGTCGAGTCTGCGTCAAATCGAAGCGGCTCTGGCACAACTGACTGAGGAACTGCGATCGTCCACCCTGTCGCCCGTCGATCGCGCCTTATTGCTGGGACAACGGCGTGAACTGAGAGCCGCTAGATGGCTGGTCAAAAAACTCTTGCCGCCTGCTGTGGGAACGATCGCTTCAGAATCAACGCTGCCGATCGCATCGACTGCACAGCTTTTAGACTCGACTACCCAACTGGCTCCCACTGCTCAGATCGAATCGGTGCCCGTAAGGACTTCTAGAAATGGACAGGCGCACCTGTTCGATCGCGTCTCGGCGAAACTTCAATCCAGCCTAGAAAACCTCACGTCAACGCCTCTAGAAATCGACATTCTCAAATCAGAACGCAAGCGTGAACTTTTTTATACAGTGCTGCGGCAGATTGAGGCGAGTTTGGATGAGTTGCGTTTTTCTCAGGTGCAGTCTGATCAATTGGTTGAGAAACAGGCTGTGATCCTGCGGGATCTGTGGCAGGCTGTCACGACTGAATTTTTTGGTCGATATTACACGCTGCAATCGCGTCAGCAGCAAGTCGAAGTCGTTCCTGCGCTTTTGCAAGAAGCTAGCTCGGTGCAAACTCAGATTCTCGATCGCA
>NZ_JBJPHS010000116.1:0-17370 GCF_052939495.1 Phormidesmis sp. 146-12
AGGGGGCTGCCTGGAGTGATCGCCACAGCGAGGGATTTCATCGAATTCACGTCCTGTTAGACTATCTCCAGTTTCTCAAGGTTGGTTGTCAGGCTGTGAAAATTCTTCTGGTCGAAGATGATGAGGGCTTTGCTGAGAGTCTGAGAAGAGTTCTGATCGAACAAAACTACTGTGTTGATCTGGCGGCTGATGGGCAGTCTGGGTGGGATCTTGCAGAAGCGTTTGAGTATGATCTGATTTTGCTCGATCGTCAATTGCCCAAATTAGATGGCATTCAGTTTTGTCAACGGCTGCGGCAGCGCAAAGATTCTACGCCCGTTCTTTTTCTCACCGCTCAAGACTCCAGTTACGACAAAGTGGTGGGGCTAGATGCGGGGGCTGATGACTATCTGGCCAAGCCGATCGACCTTCAAGAATTGCTGGCCCGAATGCGATCGCTCTTGCGTCGAAGCAGTGTGCCTGTATCCGTTCTAGCGTGGGGAAGACTTCAGCTTGACCTCAAGGCTTGTCAGTTTACCTACGCAGACGTGCCGCTATCTTTGACGCTCAAAGAATATGGGTTGTTAGAGCTTTTTTTACGCAATCAACAGCGCATTTTTAGCCAGCAAGCCCTGATCGAGCATCTCTGGTCACTCGAAGCAACCCCCACCGAAAATGCAGTCCGCGCTCACATCAAAAGTCTGCGACAAAAGCTCAAAAAAGCGGGATCTGGGGATTTAATTGAGACGATTTATGGATTTGGCTATCGGCTAAATGTTAGAGAACTGGACTCGATCTCTTCGAGTTACCCGCAAGGGGTCGCTTCGAGTTACCCGCAAGGGGTCGCTTCGAGTTACCCGCAAGAGGTCGCTTTAAGTTACCCACCAGAAGTTGCCGTCCCCAAAGCATTCAGCACTGCGATCGCTCCAGAATTTTCGGCAGTGTGGCAACAGCATCGACAGAAATATCTCGATCGCGTTCAGATTCTCAACCAGGCTGCAACTAATCTCAAAACCGGAACGCTGAGTCCAGATCTTGAGCAACAGGCGCTTCGAGAGGCTCATACGCTGATCGGGTCGTTGGGCAGTTTTGGGCTAGACAAGGCGGCGGATCTGTCTCGTCAAATCCAAGAACTGTTGAAGCAGATTTTGAGCGATGATTCCTTGCGGATGACTCCAAGCAACCGCAGTAAAATCACCCTGCTCAACCAGACGGTGAACGCCCTACGAGAAACTTTGTTAGCGGTGACGATCGTCGCTCCGGTTTCCATGCAGACAACTCCCTCCGAAGGTCAGACGGCTCGATTGTTGATTGTCGATGATGATGTCGCTCTAATCGATCAGCTAATGGCCAGTTTGAGCGCGGGGACTCCTCTCTGGAAAATTGAGGCGATCGGGGCGACGAGTCTGGCAGAGGCGAGAGAAATCATTCAACAACAGCCGCCCGATGTGATTTTGCTTGATTTGAGCTTTCCTGACTCGATAGAAGATGGGTTTGGGCTGCTCGCAGAAGTAGCTTCCTTCATTCCGGTGATTGTATTTACGGCGAGTGAGGGGTTTGTCGATCGCGTCCGGGTGGCCCGATTGGGAGGACGCAGCTTTTTGCAAAAACCAATTTCATCCAGTCAGGTGATAGCCACCGTTGTCCATGTGCTGCAACAATCAAATCAGACACAAACAAAGTTGATGATGGTCGATGATGACCCGCAAGTGCTGGACTTTCTCCGCACGATCCTTCAGCCCTGGGGGTTTCATCTCACACTCGTCGATCAGCCTCAACAGGCCTGGCAATTGTTAGAACAAGTCAACCCCGATCTTCTGATTCTCAATATTGAAATGCCAGGGTTAAATGGAATTGATCTCTGTCAGGTCATTCGCAACGATCGCCGCTGGGATGCTCTACCTGTCCTGTTTTTATCTGCCCACAGCGATAGTCAAACGATCGCTCAAGTCTTTGGAGCGGGAGCGGACGACTACGTGAGTAAGCCGATCGTCGAATCAGAACTCGTGGCGCGGGTCTTAAATCGTCTGGAGCGGGTGCAGCTTTTACGGCAGTTTGTCGCTCAGACACCTAATTTTATAGATTCTGACGTTTACAAATTTTAGTTTTCCAGAGGTGCTTATGATTACGTTACCATCATTTGATTTGAATTTTAGGGTTCAAAGTCTGCCTTTTTGGTCAAGCGGATTGGTGATGGCTGGCGTGGTCTTCTCAATGGAGCGCTTACAATCTTTTGAGTCTATAACGCCGATTTTGTTTGTGTTGATGATTGTGGTGATTGCGCTGAGTTCCAGTCTGAGCAGTCTGCGATCGGGATTAGTCAGCGCAGCAATCTGGGCGATTTATTTAATCTATCACTTTTTCGTTCCGATTAATGTTGATGTTATTCCTCAAAGTTTTCCACAAGCGATTTCAGAAATTGTGCTAATTCTGGTGCTGGTGGTGGTGCAGGGTCGTCAAAAAGAGCGCCACGATCGCCTCACCCAAGCTCTACGTCAACGCTCTGATCAGTTAGACCACAAGGTTCGCAGTCGCACGATCGAACTGGCTCAGGCTAATGATTTACTCAAAGAGCAGATCGACGATCGTGAAACCACTCTGCACAACCTTCGCCAAATCGAGGCAGACTTACGCCAAAGTGAAGCTCGTTTGTTATTGGCGCTCCAGTCTTCTCAAATGGGCATTTGGGATTGGGACATGACGACGGGAAACATCACCTGGTCAAGCGGACACGAACAGCTATTTGGCTTAGAACCCAACACCTTTGACGGACGCTACCAAACCTTTGACGATCGCTTGCATCCCGACGATCGAGACTCGCTCAATCAAGCCGTCGATCAAGCCATTCACAACCACAGCACCTATCACCATGAGTTTCGCGTGGTTTGGGAAGATGGCAGCACTCACTGGATCGCAGGCAAAGGACGGGCACTCTACAACGACGTGGGACAAGCCATCAGAATGACGGGAACGATCGTAGACATCGACGATCGCAAACGAATGGAACTCGCGCTACAAAAGAGTCAGCAGCGCTATCAAATCCTGACCGAAGTCTCTCCCGTGGGCATCTTTCACACCGACGAGATCGGCAACTGTCTCTATGTCAACGATCGCTGGAGCAAAATTGCGGGAATCTCCGCCTCAGAAGCGCTGGGTGAAGGCTGGGTAAAGGCACTGTATGCCGACGATCGCTCGCAAATATCTGAAGCATGGTCTCGATCGGCGCAACAGCATCGCCCATTTCGTCAGGAATATCGCTTTCAGAGTCCAGACGGCACGATTACCTGGGTGTTTGGGCAAGCCGTCGCGGAGAAGAATTCGATCGGAGCAGTTGTCGGCTATGTGGGCACAATCACCGATATTACCGACCTAAAGGCCGCAGAAAGCCAGCTTCGACAACTCGTTTTGCGCGAACAAATGGCCCATGCTCAGGCGCTGGCTTCTCGACAACAAATCACCAACATTTTAGAGAGCGTCACTGATGGGTTTGTTTCGCTTGATGCTGACTGGCGCTACATTTACGTCAACCGCAAAGCTGGAGAAATGCTCGATCGCGCTCCCGAAGCTCTGATCGGCAAAAACATCTGGGAAGTCTTTCCCGAAGGCATCGGACAGCCGTTTTATCGAGCCTATTATCGGGCAATGGCAGAACAAATTCCCATCCAGCTAGAAGAATACTATCCGCCGTGGGATCGCTGGTTTGAGAATCGCATTTATCCCTCTGCGACAGGGCTGGCGATCTTCTTTCAAGACACCACTGACCGCAAGCGCATTGAGGCCGCCCTCCAACAGGCCAACGAGGGATTAGAACTCCGAGTCGAAGAACGCACCGCCGAGTTAACCGATGTCAATCATCTGCTTCAACAAGAACTACAAGAGCGCCAAAAGGCAGAAAAGGCGCTGCGAGAAAGTCAGGCTCTATTGCAGGCGATTATCGACAACTCCCCGGCCGTGATTTATCTGGTCGATGCCCAAAACAAGATTTTATTAGTCAATCGGCAGCACGATCGCGTCTTCAATTTACCCAGCGAACACTTTGTCGGCAAAACGATCGATGAGGTGTTTCCTTCAGAGGTGGCGGCAACGTTTAATCAGCGCAATCAGGCCGTGTTAAAAGCGGGACAGCCGATCGAGTCTGAAGACGACGCGCAGCATTTTGATGGCACCGTTCACACGTCCCTTTCGGTGCGATTTCCGCTATTTGACGAAGACGGCACGGCTCAAATGGTCTGCGGCATCTGTACTGACATTACCGAACGGGCGCTGATTGCTCGGCTCAAAGAGGAGTTTGTTTCTGTCGTCAGCCACGAACTGCGAACGCCGCTGACTTCCATTCACGGAGCGCTCAATCTTTTGTCAGAAGGACTCGTCGAGCCACAGTCAGAATGGGGGCAACGGATGATTGCGATCGCCGCCAATGGGGCCGATCGCCTGGTGCGGTTAGTCGATGACATTCTCGATCTCGAACGCCTGGATTCAGGAAAGATCAGCCTTTCCATTCAGCCCTGTAACTTAGCGGATCTGATGACTGCGGCGATTTCGCTCATGCAAGTTATGGCGGATCAGGCTCAAGTGACGCTTTCTGTTTCTCCGCTCTCGGTGCAGCTTGATGCAGACGGCGATCGAGTGATTCAGGTGTTAACCAATCTCCTCAGCAACGCGATCAAATTTTCGCCTCAGGGTGAGACGGTGCGATTAGATGCCAAACTGCAAGACGACTCGATTTTAGTCCAGGTCAGCGATCGCGGACGAGGCATTGCAGCCGACCAACTCGAAGTCATTTTCGATCGCTTTCATCAAGTTGATGTCTCCGATGCCCGACAAAAGGGCGGAACCGGGTTAGGACTGGCCATCTGTCGCAGCATCATCCAACAGCACGGCGGTCAAATCTGGGCAGAAAGCACGATCGGATTAGGCAGCCAGTTTTCTTTTACAGTGTCGATCGCGCATGTTTGAGGGTCAGGGTTCCATCGATCGCCCTTAAACAAAACAGATAGCTAGATAAATTCACCGCTAACTTTCTCCTCCTCATGCCCAAAACAATCCTAGTAATCGATGACGACGACGGTGTACGCGACATTATTCAGTTTGGCTTAGTTGCGGCGGCGGGTTGGGGTGTGTTGACGGCCGCATCAGGTCAAGAAGGCATTATTCAAGCAGTGACTTATCAGCCTGATGCAATTTTGCTCGATGTGATGATGCCCAACCTGGATGGCGCTACCACCTTTCGGCAGCTACAAGCCAATGAAAAAACACGCCACATTCCTACCATTTTGCTAACCGCAAAGGCCAGCATCAGCGAATATCAACCTCTCCTAGAACTGGGAGTCAAAGGTTGGATTGCCAAGCCCTTTAAGGCAAAAACCTTAGCCGCTCAAATTCAAGCAATTTTGAAGTGGGATTAAAAAATGTTGTGACAGCAAAAGGAATGCTCGATCGACTTGGCTAACAAAACTCTTTTCCAAACAACTCGCTTTGCTATGTGAAGGCAGAGTTCGTTTTCATAGACGTGGTGCCAATTTTGGGGAACTTTGAGACAATATTTCTCGTTCAAAGTCCCTCACTGGTGGGGGATTTAGGGGGCTGCCCGGATTGGTAACCGTAGCGAAGGATGATCATGGAATTCACGTTAAATTTAATTCGCCAGCTTTATCGAATTGACGCTGCGGTTTAGATCTTGTCGATCGCTACACATCCCGATCAAACGCGACTCATCTTTCTATTCACAAAATATTCACATTCTTCCTTTACTTTAAATAGGTGTGGCTTACCTTGTGTAAAAAACGCAGGTCAATTTGCCTTTGAGAAAACGCTCCGAAGTCTATTAATAACCCCATTCAAAGCGTAAATTGACCGCTAGAGAAGCCGATCATCCTAATAGGAACTCGGCTTTTTTAGTACTTTATTTTAGTACTTTAAATTACTGCAAAAGTATCCATAAAATATCTATATATTTCACAAAGTATTCACATTCATTCAGTATCTTTTAACTAAACCGACATATTTCAACTTGCCCTATC
The DNA here is from genome assembly GCF_052939495.1 of Phormidesmis sp. 146-12. NCBI lineage: Bacteria > Bacillati > Cyanobacteriota > Cyanophyceae > Leptolyngbyales > Leptolyngbyaceae > Phormidesmis > Phormidesmis sp. 146-12. Next base: position 6,000 of record NZ_JBJPHS010000116.1, read on the forward strand.
TCAAACAAAATTATGGACTTTAACCATCAACACTTGCCTCAAAAAAACGGAGGGATATTGAACAAAATAGACAATCCCCCTTTAATTTTGATTGCTGAAGATGAGGAAATTATTCGTCTAGCGATCGCCGAAACTCTCAAGCAAAATGGCTATGCAGTCGTCGAAACCGAAAACGGCTGGGATTGTCTCAGAGCCTTCAAAATCTTTCGGCCTGATCTGGTGATCCTCGACGGTCAAATGCCTCAAATGGACGGCTTCACCTGTTGTCAGATCATTCGGACTTTCTCATACTGCGTGCCGATTTTAATGGTCACAGGTCTACATTCCGCCGATTTTATCGATCAGGCTTTGGCTGTTGGAGTCACCAGCTACTTGACTAAACCTGTTCCTGCCAAAGCGCTAATTCAGCGTGTCTCCAGTCTTCTACAAGCCAAACGATCGAGCTGCTCACTAAACAGTTCTAATTAATCATTCTAATTAATAGCAAATTGTTAATTGGTGATTGTCTTCATCTCTCATTCCCTACTGTGACCTTACAAACTACTCACGCTTCAATACTTACACCACTGGCCCCGCTAGTTTTGGTGACAGACGACGATGCAGTGATGCGGTTGGTTCTATGTGAAGCAATGCACCAGGAAGGCTATCGGACGATCGAAGCAGAAAATGGCTTTGCGTGTTTAGAGTCCTGTCGTCGGTTTCGGCCTGACTTGATTTTGTTGGATGCGGTGATGCCAGAGATGGATGGGTTTACCTGCTGTCAAAAACTGCGATCGCTCACCCCCAACCTCCCGATTTTGATGGTGACCAGCCTCCAGACTTCGGAAGCGGTCGATCAAGTTTTTGCAGTCGGCGCAACGGACTATATTAGTAAGCCGATTCATTGGGCTGTCTTGCGGCAGCGAGTTCGGCGACTGCTTCAAGCGCATCAGGCGACTACCGAATTGCAGCATCGTAACCAACAAGTTCAACAACTCACGACCCAATTAGAATCACAAATTCAGGAACGCACGACTCAATTAGAACAAGCCCTCAAATTTGAGTCTACGCTCAAGCGCATTACCGACAAAGTACGCGACTCGCTTGATGAAAAACAAATCCTTCACTCTGCGGTACAAAAATTAGCCCGGAGTACTGGTGTACAAGCCTGTGACACTGCTTTGTATGATTTGAATCAAAAGACTTCTACGATCTACTTTGAGTATGTTTCTTCAGATTTGACGGCGGCGCAAGGCAAGGTTGCCCATTTCGATAGGCTGCCCTGTGTGTATGAGGCAATGTTAGCGGGAAGATCGGCTCAGTTTTGTTTGATCGCACCCTATCCAACTATGATTCGCACGATCGCCTATCGATTTGCAATTTTGGCCTGTCCACTAATGGATGATCAGGGCGTGTTGGGTGATATGTGGCTGTTCAAACCCTGTGATGAAACGTTTAATGATCTCGAAATTCGACTTGTGCAGCAAGTGGCCAATCAGTGTGCGATCGCGCTACGCCAATCTCGCCTCTATCAAGCGTCTCAACAACAAGTCAAAGCCCTAGAAAAGCTGCACCACCTCAAAGACGAATTTTTAAGCACCGTTTCTCACGAGTTGCGATCGCCTATTGCCAATATGCTGATGGCTATTCAGATGTTAGAGTGCGTTCTGACTCAGGTGAAACTGCCTGACCATCAGATCGAACTGTTTGATAAAAGTACAACTTATCTCAAGATCCTCCGCAGTGAATGCAATCGCGAAGTTCATTTAATCAACGATCTGCTAGACCTACAGCGCCTCGAATCGGGACAGCAGCGCCTCACCTGGGAGTTGATTGATCTAAGAGAGTGGATTCCGACGATCGTGGAGCCTTATCGGATTCGTGCCCAACACCGTCAACAAGGTTTGCAGTTTCACTTCGCAGATTTGCCCCCGCTGTATGCTGACCCCATCAGTCTCGGTAGAGTGTTGTCAGAACTGTTGAACAATGCCTGCAAGTACACACCACCAGGCGGAACGATCGCGCTCTCGATTCATCTAACTGAGGCGACTAAGATAAATGCTGCAATAGAGTCTACCAAACCATTTTCTCTTCAAGTCCTACAACTAAACGTCAGCAACTCCGGGTCTGAAATTGCTGCGGTTGAGCTTCCCCGAATTTTTGATCAATTTTATCGAGTTCCCTGTAGCGATCGCTGGCAGCAAGGCGGGACAGGTCTGGGGTTAGCGCTAGTTAAGCAATTAGTCCAACATCTCAAGGGTCACATTTGGGTTGAGAGTGCCCAGCAGAAAACCTGCTTTACGATCGAGATCCCGTTAGACAGTAGACATTAGATGCTAGACATGATTGACTGACAAATCTTTTCAGGTAGGTTGGGTAGAGCCTTGCGAAACCCAACGATTGCTGGGGTGTTGGGTTTCATGCTTCAACCCAACCTACGAAGTTATTTAGTTCGTGATCCTTAGCGAGCGGTAGGATTAGGAGTCGCTACCGGAACGCCCCGAAAAGGATTGGTCTGAGGAACGTCTAAATCAATGCGATCTAGACTTTCAGGAACTCGCAGCCTCACACTTACATTGACCGCCTGATCGGGACGTAGATCGTACAGCGAGAAGGTCTTGCCAAAGGGCGATCGTGAGTCAAGGGTTGGATAGCGTTCATTCGTTCTAGAGTTGATCCCCTTGACTTCGGCGAGATCAATGTCACCCACACCAGGGACACGATCGCGCAGCCGATGAATTCGCATTTCCACATTAACGATGTTAGAGTCTCCTGACCCGTCCGCCCGTCGCACCGAGAGCAGTTCCACCTCACCCGCACCCCCGTAAGCAGACTGCACAAAGCGCCCCGGTTCTACCCGACTGATGGCAGCGGGCGTGATCAAGCGATTGCCCAAAGTCGTCAGGTCACGTTGTTGAGCCGCTTGCGCTTGACGGTTCGGAGGATTAAGAACCGCCTGCACTTCTTGTCGTGCTCGAACGCCTTGAATCACCGCCACACTGCTAAAGAAAAAAGCCAGCGTTGACAAGACTAAGGCTAACCCTGACGCAACATCGGTTGCTGCATTTGATGTAGAACCTGACCCCTCCTCTCTAACACCACCAGAGCGAACAGGACGATCGAGATCCCGTTCCTGAAGTTTAGACCGTTCAACAAGGTTACGCTCTTGAATCATGGGGTTCACCCTGAGTATCGTGATCCCTTCATAGTAGGGTCACACCCCTCATAGATATTCCTACCCTAAGAGAGATTTACAGATCAAAAATCTGCTACTTTTGCTACAGATTAATTTGTGTTTTTAGTAGCGAAAACTGAAGACACAATGCCGATTGTGCTCAACCTCTCACCCGTTGCCCCGTCTTTCTGCACCATGCCCATCTCTCCTTTTTCTCGTCTGCTGGTGTTGAGTCTTACGCTGATCTTGCAGCCAGTGCGGACGCTGGCCGCTCCTTCGACGCTCTGCCCGACTCAACTGCCCGCGGCGATCGATAGGATTTTGGGTCATCCTGATTTTGCACGATCGCGCTGGGGGGCGTTGATTCAAACCGAGGATGGAAAGACGCTGTACGATCGCGACGCTCAACGTTATTTCATTCCTGCCTCTACGACCAAACTGTTGACCACGGCGGCGGCACTTGACAAATTGGGAGCACAGTTTCGCATTCGCACTTCAATTTATGGCATTCGTTCTCAGATGGGATGGGCGTTGCGAGTGGTGGGGCGAGGTGATCCGACGCTGACAGATTTGCAGTTGGTGAGGTTGGCGCAGCAGTTGAGTCGGCAGGGCATTCAGCAGGTTGAGCAATTGACGGTGGAAGACTCTGATCGCAGCGACCCGATTTCACCAGACTGGACGGTTGAGGATGCTCAAGCAGGATATGGGGCCCCTGTGAATCGTTTGATCGTCAATGGGAATGCGATCGGGCTGAGTCTGATTCCGCAAGCGATCGGTCAACCGCTCCGGGTGCAATGGGATGACCCCAACGACAGCAAAGGCTGGCAAATTGAGAATAACTCTGTCACAGTTGCGGCCGATGCGCCAGAGTCCCTGGACGTGGGACGCGATCTCAGCCAGCCGATTCTCAAAATCAGGGGACAGTTGCGAGTGGGCGCGGCTTCAGAATCTGTGTCGGTGGCGATCGTCAATCCTGCTCAAAACTTTCTTCAACAGTTGCGGCAAGCGCTCGCAAAAGAGAAGATTACGGTGAAACGGGCGGTCGTGGTCACTCGTCCCGATGCCGCTACAGGTTCAGAAGTGGCGTTTGTCGAGTCACCGTCCTTGTCCGCCATTCTCAAAACGACAAATCAAGACAGCAACAATTTGTATGCAGAATCATTGCTGAGACTGCTGGGCACAAAAGACAACACTACGACGATCGACCAGGGAATGACGACGCTCATTTCAACTTTGAAAACGCTAGGTGTCAACTCATCCAGTTTTTTGCTGGTCGATGGGTCAGGATTGGCGCGTCAAAATTTGATCAGTCCCCAAGCGCTGGTGCAAACTCTACGGTCGATGTCCAGGCATCCTGCTGCTAGTATCTATCGATCGTCTTTGCCCACCGCCGGGGTTAGCGGAACGCTACAAAATCGCTTTCGAGGCACCGCTGCCCAGGGAATCGTCCAGGCTAAAACAGGAAGTCTCACTGGAGTGTCAGCCCTTTCTGGCTACCTGGCTCCTCCCAACTATTCGCCGATCGTCTTTAGTGTAATCGTCAACCAATCTACCAGTTCGGCAACGGTGCAGCGAGAAGCGATCGATGAGGTTGTGTTGTTGTTGACAAAGCTACGATCGTGCAACTGAGCAACTTTCAGCCACCAAAGTCACAGCCACGCTTTGACCCCTATCCGCTTTACAAAGTCCTTTAGCAACAAGCGATCCTGAACAGTCAGCGAAAAATAGAATGTGCAAGAAGCGGGCGGCGAGAATCGAACTCGCATCATTAGCTTGGAAGGCTAAGGTTTTACCACTAAACTACGCCCGCGTGACCTTCTTACAAAGGCGAATACTAGAATAACACGATTTTCTACAAAGAGATGGCATTGATTCAAAACAGCTTCAAACCGAATATCACTACAAATTCAAACCGAGTGTCACTGAATTTAATGCCAGTGCGACAAGTTCTTTCGCTTCGATGTTCTGCTTCTGTCCCCAAGCTGCCAATTCTGGGGCACCTATGAGGTTTTCAGGATCTGCGATCGCGAGAAATTTATCGAATTCACGTTGAGCTAAGGACGTTGAGCTAAGGACAATGAGCAGTGTTCACTCTACAAATTCTCAAGCCTTTAGAAATCAATTGACGCTTATTTCAAAAGCATTCAACCCTTCAAAACAGCCCTTACTTCACAACTTGGATCTGCACCGGAACAATCCAGGCTGTGAGTGGAGCCTTATTTTCGCTCGTAGCAGTTGTGTCGAAGGTTACATCAAAGCGCAAAGGTTCAAATACACGATCGATCAGCTTCTCTAACCCTACATCACTAAGCGAAGTGGAGTTAGCTGGAACGCTTGAATCAACGACCTTGCCGCTGCTGGTGTCCACTACAAACAAGACCTCTAAATTCAGGACTTGACCTGGCAACAGTTTGAAATCGGGAGAGTAGGGAACAATGACCTGCTGCTGTGCGTTACCCCTAAGCTGTGCTGTTTTGGCTTGACTATCATTTCTACTAGGGTCTGCCCGTCGAATCTGACTCGTTGTGACTTGAGTGGCGATCGTCACCTCAGTAGATGGTAAACCCTGCCCTGACGTGATCGGCCCTGAAGGCGGATCGGTCTGAGTTCCACCTGAGGGAGATTGAGGAGGCTTGGGCGGACTGTCTGGATCGCCAGAAGGCTGTGCGGGATCGGTCTGAGTTCCACCAGTGGGAGGTTGAGATTTGGGCGGGTTGTCTGGATCAGTTGACGGTTGAGCAGGATCGGTTTGATTCTCGGTCGTGGGAGGTTGAGAAGGCGTTGGCGGCTGAGGAGGACTGGACGGATCAGCTTCATCCTCTACAGGGGGTGGGTTTGGGGTGACGGGCTTAGGAAAAATCGGTTTTGTGACAGCAGGCTTTTGAGGCGATGGCAGGGGTTGAGGGGGTAATCGCCGTTCTTGAATGGGTCGAGGAGACGGACTGGAGACGATCGTCGGCTGAGTCGGTTCTGACGATTGAATCGGAGACTTTGCACCAGAGGAACTTTCTAGCGGAGCCGACGTGACTTTGGGTGCCGTCAAGCTGACCCCTTGAGCAGGCTTACCCGAAGATTTGGGCGAGAGGTCAACTAGTTCGATCGGTGTGGACGACGCACTCGATTTGACCGGAGCGACGCGCACCAAAAACCAGCGCCCCGATAGCAAAAACAATAAATGAACCGCCAACGAACCCGCCAGCACTGCCAGCCAAAAATTGGGAGAGTCCTGAGGTCGTCTCAGGCTACCAGAAAAGTCGGGGGACGATTGCATGGGGTGTCGCCGTACTAGAAAGTCAAATTCATTCTAGTCGCTGGCAAGGGGATGAGACGAGAATAAAAAACTGTACCCACTCATCTGCTAAGACGGCTTACGGTGATCGCCAGCGTAGGGATCGATCGAGAAGGTCAGCACCGTTTCATCCACCCCTTTAAGCTGTAGAGGACTGACTTTGGTGATCATTTCTTCGTCCAGGTAGTCAGCGACCGCAGCCGAAACGAGGATCGAGTCTGGTTCGGCGGCTTCCTGGATGCGAGAGGCAATATTCACACTGGGGCCGACTGCCGTATAGTCTGCGCGTTCTTCTCCTCCAAACATACCCACGACGGCCGTTCCCTGATGGATGCCACAGCGAAATTGGACTTTGCTGATCCCTTGGGTTTGCCAGCGATCGTTGAGTTCGTCGAGTGATCGATACATTTGGCGGGCAGCGGCGATCGCACGTCTCACCTGTTCATTAGGAGTCAATTCTTCGGGCGCTCCAAAGATAGCGAGAATCGCATCCCCCATAAATTTATCAACCGTGCCGCCATTGTCAAAGACAGCGCGAGTCATGCTGGCTAGATATTCATTGAGCAACTCAGCAACTCGGCGCGATCGCAGCGTATTTGACAACTGAGTAAAGCCAATGATGTCGCTAAATAAGACAGTAATCATCCGAGGTTCGGGGCGCAGATCGAGGGTGAGTTCTCCTTTGGCAGCCCGCTGTACCAGAGAAGGCGGCAAAAAGCGCTTTAGCACCGACTCGGTTAAGTAAGTATTGAGTTGAGCCACGCGCTGTTCGTTTTCTTTGAGGGCGAGGAGATTACGAACTTCGGCCAGCAGTTCTCGATCATTAAACGGCTTTGACAGGTAGGCATCTGCACCTCGTTCGGCTCCCTCAATGCGCGTGTCTTCGTCGGCTTTGGCGGTGAGCAACACGATCGGCGTTCCTTTCAGGGTTTCGTCGTCGCGGATCAAGCAAATCATATCCAGACCGGAGACGATCGGCATCATCAAGTCAGTGACGATCAAATGGGGGCGATGGGTCTGGGCTGCCTCAAAGCCTTCTGCCCCGTTGCGGGCCGTCCAGACGTGGTAGCCTTGCTGACGCAAAATCCCAGAAACGTAGGCGCGCAGATCGGTGTTGTCGTCCACGACTAGAATCTGTCGAAGAGTGGCATTTTCCAGCTTTTGAGGGGAGTCTGCTGGCTCAACAGTAGAGGGTTCAAAATCGTCAAGCAGTTCGATTTCCAAATCGGCGAGTTCGACGGAGGCGCGGCTGGCTTGCACTTCTACCTGGGTTTCGACAATTTGCTCGATCGGCAGGTGGTTCATCCCAATCTCAAGCCGGACTGCTACCGTGGTGCCTTCGCCGTAGGTTGATTGAACGCTAATCTCGCCATTGTGCAGTTCGACCAGTTCTTTGACCAGGGACAGTCCTAATCCAGTGCCTTCATAACTGCGGTTGGCTGACCCTTCTGCCTGACGAAATCGCTCAAACAAAAATGGAATTTGATCAGGACGAATGCCAATCCCCGTATCAATGACTTGCAGGAGACAGTGGGTGCCATCGCATTTGAGGACGATTTGAATCTGCTTGCCGGCTGCCGTAAACTTCATGGCATTAGACAGCAGATTGTAGAGAACCTTGTCAAATTTTTCTAAGTCTAGATAAACCGGAGGGCACTTGCTCAGATCCGTCAGCAGAGTCAACCCTTTTTTCTCGCAGTAGGGGCGAAAAGAATCGACGATCTGAGTAATAAATTTGACTAAATCACAGGGATGAAACCTGGGCTGCATTCGGCCTGCATCCAACCGCTGAAGGTCTAAAAGCTGATTGACCAATCGCAACAGCCGCCGAGAATTTCGCAGCGCGATCGTCGCCTGGTCATAGTTCAATCCCTGCTGTTGAGCGACGGCCGATTCGAGCGGGCCCACCATCAGCGTCAGGGGCGTTCTAAACTCGTGGGAGATATTTTGAAAGAACTCGGTTTTTTGGCGATCGAGCATCAACAACTGTTCGGCTTGCTGACGGGTTTTTTGATAAAGGCGAGACTGCTGAACGGCGATCGCAGCCTGAGCCGCCACCGATTGGGCGAGTTGAATCTCAGACGCTTTCCACTGTCTGGCGTATTGATTTTGTCGTAGAGAAATGCTGCCAATGATTTGACCGTCTGAGACCAAGGGCACCACGAGCAGCGCACGAGCGGGATTGCGAACAGTTGATTCGGCCAACATTTCCGGGTGTTGAGCCAGATCATTAAGCACCACAGGCTGCTGAGTAGCAATCAATTGTTGAAGAACCGGGTTGCCTTCGATCGGCACGTTTGACTGAGGAAAATGGCGTTGAGAAGAGTCAGCCGCCCCCAGATCCGTCCCTTTCCAGTCGGGATCGTGTAAGCCGACCAATTGGACAAATTCGGCATCCTCTGTCCACAGAGAAAGCGCGCAGCCATCCACATGAAGCGCCTGCCCCAACTGCTGGGTAATCGCCGCAAAAATCTCTTGGGGATCAAGACTAGAGCGAATCGCCGAAGTAATCGTATTGATCAGCGCCTCTCGTTTGGCCAGCGCCCGGACTTGCTCATAGGCATGGGCTTGAGACAGGGCCAGCGCCGCTTGGTCAGCCACCATACTAATGAGTTCGACTTCATCTTGTTGCCACTGGCGATCTTCGCCACACTGATGCAGCGCCAAAACCGCCATGAGTTCTTGCTGACAGATCAAAGGCACGATCAAGCTCGATCGAATCCCCGAATCCTGATAAGCTTGCCGACGCTGAAAATCGGTCTGAATCTGCTCGTCCGCCGTCGCGTCTTGAACCACCGCCACCCGATCGAGGTGCCAAACCGTTTGAGACAGATCAGGGCGCACGGCTTGAGTGAGATTTAATTCAAGATTTTCTTTCCAATAGACAAATCCTTCATCTTCCATCTGTCCAGCTTGAAACGGTCGGAGCACCCCACAGCTTACCTCAAACATTTGCCCAACCGTTTCGACGATCGTCTGCAAAATTTGTCGGTAGCTGAGGGCACTGCGAATCGTATTCGTCACCGCATTGAGCAAAGATTCTTGACGCAGAGTGCGCCGTAGTTCTTGAGTTCTGGCTTTGAGGACGTTGTGGGTATCAGCAGCCTGACGGACAACTCCCTTCAGTTCCTCATCATTCCAGGGTTTGGTGACATATTTAAAGACTTTGCCAGAGTTGATGGCTTCGACGAGATCTTCAACGTCGGTGTAGCCTGTGAGAATAATCCGAATAATGTCAGGATACTGAGTAGCCGTCAAGCTGAGAAACTCAGTTCCACTCATCAATGGCATCCGCTGGTCAGAGATAATGACTGCCACGTCGCCTTCGTTCGCCAAAATGTCTAGTGCAACCGGGCCGTTTTCTGCCCGCAACACCGTAAACTCGCGATGAAAGGTGCGATACAGCAGGTCTAAGTTGTCTGGTTCATCATCGACAACGAGCAGTTTTTGTTTTGTGACACGCGATTTCATGCAACACGCTCCTGCTGCGCCAGATGGCTCAATCCTGCTTGAGAAGGCTGGCAAACCAAAGACTGCCGGACTACTCTACTGATTTTGCGTCTCTCGGTGGCCGACATGGTGATTTTACTGATGGTCGGTTTGGCGATCGTAGCACCCCAAAAAATGGCTCTCCAACAGTGAATTAACTCAAGGGCAACTCGTAGGTTTAGGCCAGGCGTGTCTGGTTGCAGTCTCGCCATCAAGCCCGTTTTATAAGCAATAGCCTCTAATACCAGAAGATCCAAGATAATCCACCAACCCAATCCTATCTACTCAAATTGCCCTCAACGAAATGGGTTCTAACGCAGACTAACAAACTTATGTGATCGAGATCGCACCCTGCTCGCTTTTTGATCACTGCACAAGTCAGCTCGTTTCTCGTCAGCATCGATACATGCACCTATAAGAGTATCTCCGCTTAACGTTATTACTGACTAGAGAAATTTGGTCAATTTTAGATTGGGCGAGACGGTGATGAGGGAGCGCAGCAGGGTGACCCAAGAAAACGCTGTGAATAGTGGATGAGGAAAAAATATTAATCGTTTGTACGCTAGGGGTATCATTAAGTTTATGATGTTGCCGAGTTGTGAGTGAGGTGAGGAATGTTCTGAAGTATTTGCACTTTTCTAAACTCTACACACATTGAAAGTTTCTGGTGATTCTTTGTGATTGCCCTCCATATCTTTTACACATCTTTTGCCCTGAGTTTTGACTATGCGATGTCCTTTTTGTCAGCATCCCGATAACCGAGTTCTTGAGTCTCGATCGGCAGAAGCGGGCCAAAGTGTCCGGCGGCGGCGAGAATGTCTCAAATGTGGGCATCGTTTTACCACCTATGAGCGGATTGAGTTTGTGCCAGTGATTGTGCTCAAGCGAAATGGGGAACGAGCGTCATTCGATCGCTCCAGGCTGCTTCGAGAGTTGGTGAGAGCCTGTGAAAAGACGCAGATTGAGGAACGGCAGATTGAAACCGTGGTCGATGAGATCGAGGCCGAACTGCAACAGCGCATCCTGCGAGAGGTTTCTAGTGCCGAAATTACTCGACTGGCACTGCAACAGTTGCGAGAGCTGAGTGAAATTGCCTACATTCGATATGCCTCGATCTACTGCCAGTTTGAAGGAATTCAGGATTTTGTGGGGGCGATCGAAGCGTTGCCCGATCGAGTTGAGCCTGTGAAAGAGCAAGCTGTGTCTAATGATGCGATCGAGTCGTTACCAGAGATTGATTCGGTCACTCGGTAAAAAAGTCTAGATTTGAGCCAGAAGGTTGTCCCAGAAGGTTGTCTTTTAGAGTTCCCATTCTTTTTAAGTGAATTTGATGATCATCCTTCGCTACGGTTGCCAATCCGGGCAGCCCCCTAAATTCCCCACAAGTAAGGGACTTTGAACGAGAAATATTGTCTCAAAGTCCCCCAAAATTGGGGGGT
>NZ_JBJPHS010000117.1:0-17363 GCF_052939495.1 Phormidesmis sp. 146-12
GGGGGCAGAAGCGTTAAATACCGAAGCGAAAAAACTCTATCGAATTCACGTTAATCTGGGCAATCCCTTATCCCCCGTCAGTAATGGACTTTGAATCGAGAATCCTGTCTTTCTAAGTAATCTCACACTGTGGAACTTCTCAAATCAAAAATCCCCGACTTTTCTAAAAAATCGAGGATGTTGAATTTCACGATTAGAAACGATCGCTTACTCCAATCCCAACTCTCGCTTGAGTAAATTAATCGACTTGCTGGCTACCAGATTTTCGCAGCGAATCAACTGAGGTGGACGAATAATGTCATCTCTGGAGGCTGAAATGGTCGCACGAACCGTCGGATAACTTGCCTCATCGCTAATAATCGTGTGGGCACTGCGAACGATCGCATCTAACTTGTACTTGTCACCCAGTTGAGCCGTCATTACGAGTAAGTCGTCGCCGCGCAAGCTGTGAATGATCACCTCAGCTACGCCCACTGTCCCAGAACTCAAGCTCACAATTCCTAGACACGTCCCTTTGGGTAGCCCTTTGATCAGCTTCAGTTCTTTTTCAAAATCGTAGATGTCTACGGGGATCACACGGGCTGATCGAGGAGCGGCGATTCCTTCTGCCTGCGCGATGAAGTATCGACTGGTGACCACTGTACTCGATCGCGTCTGGTCAAGCACCTGACTCAATTCTTCCATTGGCACAAGCTGCATCGGAATGTTGAGGGCTTTTTCTAACTCTCGCAAAATGACTTCCCCATTGGCCAAATCGTGATTGGGGGTCGTCACCAACACTTGAGCGCTACAGCGTAGTCGCCAGTCCATTTCTGCCAAAAATAGCTCACGCGCCTGCCCCAGAGAGCACCCTTGTTTGAGCAACTCATCCAGGCTGTTTTGGATCAGTTTGTGTGCCTGCGGATATTGGTCAAGCAGAGGAGACTTTGCGATCGTGCCTGCATCGTGCCCTTGATCTCGAACGTAAATTCCAGAACCCGCTTGAGCATCGACAACGCCTGCTTCTTCGAGTTGACGATAAACCTTGCTAATCGTGTTTCGGTGCAGCCCAGTCTGCATGGCTAATTGACGAGTACTTGGCAAACGGTGCCCAGGGGGAAATTGTCGCGATGCGATCGCAAACAATATTTGGTTATATAGCTGTGTCGATGCCGGGATATCACTATCAGGCTGAATATGAAATTGCACCATGCCAGCGCCTCAAGACTGCTCGAAGAATGAATTTAGTGTGACGATTCCCTTTGGAATCTGCTTACTATTCCTACCATTTTAGATGCCTGATTTCTGAAGTAGTCTGGTGTTTTTTCTACGTTGTATTTGTATTTACCTCTCATCGTCAGTAATTGTTCTGAGCTTTTATGCTGGTCTAAGCAATCCTACAGAGGGCAGCCTGCTTGGTAATTTCACTCAATCTTCTTGATAAAAACTGCTGTAAAAACACTTCAGTGTGTATTAAAAGAGTGAGTTCAAATCAGTTTCAACGGCGCTTAAAACTTCAGTTAAGTAAATCAGTATGATGATAAAGTTTCTAACTCAAACGATACCATTCCTTGCTTTTATGACTCAGACAGAAATCCGGGCAACTCATACAAAGATTTCCAACGAATCATTACAAATTGATGCTTATTTAGCAGAGCCATCTGCATCAGGAACCTATGGCGCGATCGTCGTCATTCAAGAAATTTTTGGCGTAAATTCGCATATCCGGGACGTGACTGCTCGACTTGCCAGAGAAGGCTATGTAGCGATCGCTCCTGCCATTTTTCAGCGCACGGCTCCCGGTTTTGAAATCGGTTACAGCGAATCTGAGACGAAACAGGGACGAATTTACAAAGAGCAAACTCAAGCAACTGAACTGTTGAGTGATATTCAGGCGACGATCGCTTACCTTCGCACATTACCCTCAGTAAACGGGAATGTCATTGGCGCGATCGGGTTTTGCTTTGCGGGACACGTCGCTTATTTAGCAGCAACTCTGCCCGAAATCAAGGCTACTGCTTCTTTTTACGGGGCGGGCATTGCGATGATGACTCCGGGTGGCGGGGTGCCGACGATCGCTCACACTTCCAAAATTCAGGGAAGGCTTTACGCTTTCTATGGCACTCAAGATCCGCTAATTCCGATAGAGCAAATTGACCAGGTTGAGACGGAATTGCAGAAATGTTCTGACGCTCATCGGGTTTTTCGGTATGAGACAGGGCATGGATTTTTTTGTGATCAGCGATCGGATTACAGTTCAGAAGCAGCGATCGATGCCTGGGAACACGTCAAGGAACTTTTTGGAGGGATGAGGGATGAAACTAAAATTCAGAATTGAGAACTGGATGCTCAAAACTTAACCCTTCCGACTCCTCACTCCTCACTCCTCACCGTATTAAACTGGCAATATCAGCAAATTTACCTCACTCGCTGAGGGCTTCATTTCAGTGGTTATGAACAAATCAACTCAGTCTCGATCGAACGATGCAGCTTTCTCAATGGACGATTTTGCAAAGGCGCTGGAGCAACACGACTACCAGTTTGCCAAGGGGCAGATCGTTCAAGGAAGAGTTTTTAGCTATGAAAGCGGCGGCGCGTTGATAGACATTGGGGGCAAGTCTCCGGCATTTCTACCAGCCCAGGAAGCCAGTGTGTGCGAGATCAGTGATGTTTCGACCGTTTTGCCGACTGACGAAGATCGGGACTTTCTCATCATCCGTGAACAAGATGAAAATGGACAAGTCACCCTTTCGCTGCGCCAGCTAGAAATTAAGAAAGTCTGGGATAGTCTGGCAGACATGCAGGCGAATAATCAGAGCGTTCAGGTGCGCGTGACTGGGACGAATAAAGGCGGCGTGACGGTTGACTTGCAGGGATTGAGAGGGTTTATTCCGCGATCGCACCTGGTTGAGCGAGAAAATCTGGATGCTCTCAAGGGTCAGACTTTGACGGCGACGTTTTTAGAAGCAGATCGCGATCGCAACAAGCTGGTTCTCTCCAATCGTCTCGCGGCTCGTGCAGCAAACTTTAGCCAGCTTCAAGTCGGTCAACTGATTGAAGGCAAAGTGGCTAGTCTCAAACCGTTTGGCGCGTTTATCGAATTCGACGGTTCGACAGGTCTGCTGCACATCAATCAAATCAGCAAAAACTACATTGCGTCGCTGCCGTCTCTATTAGAGGTTGGGCAAGTGATCAAAGCGATGATTGTCGATCTTGACGAAGGCAGAGGTCGCGTTTCGCTGTCTACCAAAGTTCTCGAAAACTTCCCTGGAGAAATGACCGAAAACATGGCGCAAGTGATGGAAGAAGCGGAATCGAGAAGCGATCGGGCCCGCAGCAATCTGTAGGAAGAGAGTGAGGAGTGAGGAGTGAGGAGAAATTATGGACAAGCCACATAGACAACTGAATGTGTGGCATAAAAGTATTGACTTTGCGACTGAGATTTATAAGGTGACAGGTCAGTTTCCTGCTGACGAACGTTATGGATTAACCTCTCAAATGCGCCGTGCTGCCGTCTCCGTGTCTAGCAATTTGGCTGAAGGAGCAGCTAGAGGAACGACAGAATTTGTTCAGTTCATGAGAATTGCTATCGCTTCTGTTAGCGAGTTGGATACTCAACTAGAAATCTGTCACCGTCTAGGGTATCTATCAGACCAAGACTATCTCCGACTTGATGAAGCCCTCTCAAACATTGACAAGATGCTAATCGGTCTTCGCAAATCCTTAATTCAAAAACAAAACAGACCCCCCCTGTAATTCTTCTCTTCTCACACCTCACACCTCACACCTCACACCTCACACCTCACACCTCACTCCTCACTCCTCACTCCTCTCATGACTACCATTTGGGAACTCGATTATTACTCTCGTCCGATTCTGGATGATCAGAAGAAGAAAGTTTGGGAGGTTCTGATCTGCGAAAGTCCGACTCGGATTGATGTGTCGATCGACTCCCTATTTCGCTATTCGGAATACTGTCCGAGTACGCAGGTGAATTCGGTTTGGTTGAAGACGGCGATCGCGGAAGCCATTTCTCGTGCGCCTAATCCGCCCGACAAAATTCGCTTCTTTCGACAGGCAATGAATAACATGATCACGACTTCCTGTAAGGATCTGGAAATTCCCTCTCAACTGAGTCGCCGCACGATCGCTCTGAGTCAATGGCTGCGCGATCGCATGGAAAACACTTATCCTCAACATCCCGGTTATCAGCCTGGAAAGAACGCTTCTGTCATATTTCCAACGACGCCTCCTCAACCGTTGCCCGATGCGCTGATTGGTCAAAAATGGACGTTTGCTACCCTCGAAGCCAGTGCCTTTGACGACTTAAATGAATGGTCGATCGACTTTGGCGAAACTTTTCCGGTCAAGATAGCAGGACTTGAGGCAGACACGCCGATTCCGGGGTTGATCATCTACTCACCTCGTGCAGTGCCAATGGCGGCCTGGATGTCTGGATTAGAGATGGCGGCGGTTAAATTTGACAGCGAATCTTCGACCCGATTGCTGCTCGAAACGGGCGTTAGCGATCGCTGGATTCTCACCAGCATTGATGCCAAAACCAAGGTGGAGGCTCAAGCGTTTGAAGCGTCGAAGGCGCGATCGCAGCAGGTTCATTTTTTGGCGATTCAGTCCAGTCCTGATGTAGAAGCCTTTGCTGGATTTTGGTTATTACAAGAGATCAATTTGGCGTAGGGTGATTAGCAGACCCCATATTCGCAAAACTCAAATCTATCGAACATGTTGTTAGAACAATTGTTAGAGTTGGCTGCGCGATCGGGCGCTGAATCAGCAGAAGTTTTTCAGTCACGATCGTTGTCTCGCCCGGTTTACTTTGAGGCAAATCGGCTAAAGCAACTCGAAAGCGCTGAGTCTGAGGGAACGGCTCTCCGGCTCTGGAAAGGCGGCCGTCCTGGATTGGTAGTAGCCTATGGCGATGTGGAAGCTCAGGATTTAGTTGATCGCGCGATCGCCCTCAGCCAGCTTAATGAACCGGAAGCGATCGAACTGGCTCCCGCGTCTCAGATGCACTACCCCGATTTGGGCAAAGTGGTTCCGGTTGAGCAGTTGGTAGATTGGGGCAAACAAGCGATCGAACTGGTGCGCGAACAGTATCCCGAAGTGCTGTGTGCGGGGGGTTGGGAATGTGAGGCAGAAAGCACTCGCTTGATCAACTCCAATGGTCTGGACTGTGGCTATACCGACAATACGCTGAGTGGCTATCTAGAAGTCGAGTGGATTCGGGATGAAGATTTTTTGAATGTAAGCGATGGGCAAACCTTGAGAGACAGCCTTGACCCTGTTTTGGTGGCTCAACAAGTGATGCAGCGATTGGAATGGGCCAAAGAAAACGTCGCACCGCCGATCGGTCGGGTTCCCATTCTCTTCACATCCAAGGCGGCGGATATGCTGTGGGGCACTGTGCAGGCGGCGTTGAATGGCAAACAGGTGATCGAAGGGGCTTCCCCGTGGAGCGATCGCTTAAATGAACTCGTCACCTCTGAGGCAATTACGATTAAACAAGAACCCCATGCTGGCCCGTTTAGCTGTCCGTTTGATGATGAAGGAACGGCGACTCGTGCGATTACGTTTCTCGATCGGGGCGTTTTGCAGTTGTTTTATGCCGATCGCACAACGGGAAATCTTTTGGGCAGTGGCACAACAGGAAATGGTTTCCGTCCCGGTTTGGGCAGCTATCCAAATCCAGGTTTGTTCAATCTATTGATCAGTCAGGGAACAAAATCGTTTGCCGAATTGGTGGCAGGAATCGAAGACGGATTGATTTTGGATCAAATGTTGGGCGGCGGCTCTGGGATCTCTGGCGAATTTTCGATCAATGTGGACTTGGGTTATCGGATTCAAAAAGGTCAGATCGTCGGCAGAGTCAAGGATACGATGGTTTCTGGTAACGTCTACACAGCGTTGAAGAATTTGATCGAATTGGGTGGCGACGCTGATTGGAATGGGTCTTGTTTTACGCCTTCTGTGATTGTCGATGGATTGTCCGTCACGGGACGAAGCTAATCCAAAAATACACAGAAGGGTGAACGGTTTTGATTTCTCTACCATTCACCCCTGTATTGTATAGTCTGTAATCGCTTCGATCTCTTATGGCTTCAGCACAATTTTGATGCAGTTATCTTTTTTGTGTTTGAAGATCTCGTAGCCTTTTGGCGCTTCGTCGATCGACATCGTGTGCGTAATGATGAAAGTCGGATCGATGTCACCGTTCTGAATGTGTTCTAACAACGGTTTCAGGTAGCGGTGAACGTGGGTTTGTCCCATTTTAAAGGTCAAGCCCTTGTTGAAGGCGGCACCCATCGGAATCTTGTCCAAAAAGCCCCCGTAAACTCCCGGCAGCGAAACGGTTCCGCCTTTACTACAGGAGACGATCACTTGGCGCAGGGCAGTGGGGCGATCGGTTTCCAGCCGGACGGCTTGCTTGACGCGATCATACAAAAAATCTGGCCCGACTCCGTGTGCCTCCATGCCGACCGCATCGATACAGGCATCTGGGCCGCGTCCTCCGGTGAGTTCCTTGAGCGCTTCGCCTGCGTCCATTTCTTCGTAGTTGATGACTTCGGTGGCACCTGCCTGTTCTTTGGCCATTTTGAGGCGTTCGGGGACGCGATCGATGGCGTACACTCGCTCGGCTCCCAGCAAGAAAGCACTCTTGATCGCAAACTGTCCGACTGGCCCACAACCCCAGACGGCGACACTATCTCCGGGCTTAATGTTGCAGTTTTCGGCTGCCATATAGCCCGTCGGAAAAATGTCGGTTAGAAACAGCACTTGCTCATCCGTCAAGCCGTCTGGAATCTTGAATAAGCCTGTATCGGCAAACGGGACGCGAGCATATTCCGCTTGACCGCCTGCATACCCGCCAAAAATGTGAGAATACCCAAACAATCCAGCCGCAGAGTATCCATACAGCGCCTCGGCCATGAATGCATTGGGATTGGAATTATCACACAGCGACCACAGTGTTTTGTTACAAAAATAACAGCTTCCGCACGAGATTGTGAACGGGACGACTACACGATCGCCAATGCTCAGATTCTTGACAGCAGAACCGAGTTCGACGATTTCTCCCATAAATTCGTGACCCATAATATCGCCCGACTGCATACTGGGGATATACCCATCGTAAAGGTGCAAATCAGAGCCACAAATGGCCGTCGAAGTGATTTTAACAATGGCATCACGGGGATTAAGAATTTTGGGATCGGGCACGTTGTCTACGCGAACATCGGTTGCGCCATGCCAGCAAACTGCTTTCATTTATGGATTCTCCTAGCGATTTCGTAGCGATTTTGGTAATGGATAATCGGCAATGGGAGATTGTTAGCACCCACTACCGACTTTTATCTATTCAGTAATCAATCCAGCGTTGATTAATTTGCTTTATAGTATCCAGGCTTTTCTCCTGAAACTTTACCAACTGTGTTATCAACAGCGTTCTCGACATCATTGATAAACTCTTTGGTACTGTCGGGAATTGGCTCGTCTAAATTGAGTTTTTCTTTGACCGTTTCAGCGATGTCTTTGAGCTTGTTACCCGTGTTGCGGATCGATTCGTCACGGCGATTGTTCACGAATGTTTGTTCGTTGTCTGCGCGATAGACATCTTTTGTCGTGTCAAGTGTTTGATGATTGCGAACTTTCTCAGAAGAATCAAGCGCTTTGAGCTTTTCGCCTGCGTCTTGGACACTGCTGGATTGCTCAATAATTTCCTTCGCTCCTTGGGGAGTCACAGCCGCCATAGCTTGCACTCCATTCGTGCTAAATAGAATGCCCACAAACAGCGCAGCGCTGGCGAGAAGAGTTGTAATCGTTCGGATGAGTTGAGTCATGGTTACAAATAGAAATGGTTTAAGGTCGAAGGACAACTTTGATGCACTTATCTTGCTTGTGCTTAAACATTTCGTAGGCTTCTTTGGCCTGAGTTAGCGGCATGTGATGAGTGAAGACATAAGAGGGGTCAATTTCACCGTTGAGGGCGCGATCGAGTAGCATCGGCATATATCGCTGTCCGTGCATTTGTCCCATTTTCAGCGTCAATCCTTTGTTAAAGGCCGCTCCAAATGGCATCTTGTCCACAAATCCGCCGTAGACTCCCATTACCGACACGGTTCCGCCTTTGCGACAGGCGACCATCATTTGCCGCAAAACGTGAGGGCGATCGGTCTCCAATCTGACCGCTTGCTTTGCCTCATCGTAGAAGCCCATTAGACCCATCCCGTGCGCTTCCAGTCCAACGGCATCGAGACAAGCATCTGGCCCGCGTCCGCCCGTCATTTCCTTGAGCGCATCGCCTGCATCGACTTCTTCGTAGTTAATCACTTCAGCGCCGCTTTTTTCTTTCGCGAGTTGCAGCCGTTCGGGGACGCGATCGATGGCGATGACCCGTTCTGCGCCCAGCATGTAGGCACTGCGAATCGCAAACTGTCCCACGGGCCCACAGCCCCAGACGGCGACCGTATCTCCAAGCTGAATGTCACAAAGTTCTGCGCCCATGTATCCAGTCGGAAAAGCATCCGAAACGGGAAGCGCCTGCTCATCGGTCAGTCCGTCGGGAATCTTAACAGCCCCATGATCGGCAAACGGAATTCTTATGTACTCTGCCTGAGAGCCTGCAAAGCCACCAAACAAGTGAGAATAACCAAAAATTGCCGCCGTCCCAAATCCAAAAAGCGGTTCTTGTAGCGCCCCATTGGGATTGGAGTTATCGCACAACGACCACTGCTGACGACTACAGTAATGGCAATGTCCACAGCCAATAATTGAGGAAACGACGACCCGATCGCCCTTCTTCAACTTCTTAACCTCTCTGCCAATCTCGACCACTTCGCCAATAAATTCGTGACCGATAATGTCACCCGGCTGCATCGAGGGAATGTAACCATCATAGATATGAAGATCCGACCCACAAATCGTCGTCGCCGTCACCTTGAGAATTGCATCACGCGGATTCAAGATCGTCGGATCAGGAACAGTTTCGACCCGCACATCATTTGCACCATGCCAACAGACCGCTTTCATTGAATGACCAGTTCCTCTATTGATTTAAATTGGATTTAATGTTGCTAATCAAAGAGAGGGAAAAAGGAATCAGCACTTGCACCAAATTTACGTGTTGTTGGTACAGATTTTCGCCCCCTAAATCCCCCATTCTGGGGGACTTTGACTTCGCAAGAACATGCCCTTGAAGCAAAGGATAAAGTCTCTCCTAAAAATCTCTTACTTCATCCCTCTCGCAAAGCGTGCCGCCAGCGGCAACCCCTCATCCCTCATCCCTTCATTTACCCCCTCGGCTGCCCTTCTGTCGTAGCAATTTCTCCCGCTTCCATCAGTTGTTTAAAGCGGCGCAGTTCGTCACCGATTTGTTGTTCGGGTTCTTCGCCAAAAAGTTTGGCCAGTGCAGCCGTGACCATGCCGCCCGGAATGTCGTATTCCATCACAACTTTGACTTCGGTGCCCCGATCGCCCGGTGCAGGGGTAAAGCGCACAAAACCAGAATTCTCGATATCAGCGCCGTCGATCGAGGCCCAGGCGATCAGTTGGTTTGGCTGGTCGTTGATGATGTCAGCATCCCACTCAACGGTTTGACCCATCGGCGCTTTGGCAACCCAGTGAGAACGACGCAGATCGATCACTTTCACCGATTCGACATGCTTCATAAAGTTGGGCAGGTTTTCAAAATCGTGCCAGTAGTTGTAGAGTTCTTCTGCCGATTTTTTGATGGTGACGGTCTTCTCAACTTTGATCGATTTATTGGCACCGACGGCATCACCAACTTTTTCGGTCAGGCTTTTATCTGCTTTCGCGCCGTGGTAAGCCAGCGTTCCGCCTGCGATCGCAGTTAGGACTCCCCGAAGCGATCGCTGACTCAATCCTGATAGCACCATTGCACTACCACCGATAATAGATGCCCAGCGTTCTTTATCAGATACGCCTGTCTGTTGCTCTTCGGCTGGATTAGTCTTTGACGATTCTGTTTCCATGATGATTTCTTTGGTGATTTTTCTAGTGAGTTATTTACTGTAAGAGTCTTGAGTTTTAAGCGAAAAATTTCACCTTAAAACCCAAGACTTAAAACGATGACTTCTTAGCCACTAACCGCAGGTCTGCTAGTCGGCATCGGAGGCTGAGGAACGCTGGCATTCAAGCGATCTTTGTACAGATTGGCAATGCGCTGTTCGTCTTTTGACAGAGTGACTTCCATTTGGTCAAAGAGTTCGACAGTCGCGGGATCGGTGATTTTGTTTCTCAGGTTGTAGGTGTCTACTACGCCTGTTTGCAAGTCACCCAGGGCGCGACGCAACACTTCACTGTCACTTTGACGGGTTTGGAAGAAGTTTTTTAAACTCGCTAAAGCAGCGCTGGCTGTGGCTTGTAGAGAAGTTTTTTCGCCCAATACTTCTAACCGAGCTTCTAGCATTTGAATGTGACGCTGTTTGTTGGCGCGAATGTCTTGAAACAACTCGGCCATGGCTTCGTCGGTGGCGTTTTTGGCGTAGTTGTCGAATACTTCTAATCCGTAACGCTCACCTGCGATCGCCGTGTTAATTGCGTTCACGATTTCGCTCTTGCTCGATCCGCCCCACTCTTCGCCCAGTTTCCACCAGCCTGCGTCGGCATCGCCCACATCGGGCAGCGTTGTATCGGGCAGCGCAAGTCCCAAATGAGTCAAAATTGCGGTGGTGAAAATCGGTAAATCGCCGGGACGACGCGATGTGATCAGGTTGTCATCAATTACTAACGGTTCGTCTACAAACTCGGCTCCCGCATTTTGCATATCTTTGCGGATGGCCCGAAATCCAGTTGCTCTCACCCCTTTGAGCAGATCGCCTTCGATCAAAACCTGCGGCCCGTGACACACAGAAGCAACCAAAACGCCCGCTTCCATTGCATCCTTGACAAACCGAACAGTCTTCATGTTGGTTCGCATTTTGTCAGGAGCCATGCCGCCGGGAATAATTACTGCGTCAAAGTCAGCGGCGATCGCTTCAGTAGTGGTAGCATCCGCTTCGATCGACACCTTTTCCTGCTTGCCTTTGTACGCTTCATTCATCCGAGAACCTAGTACGACAACTTCGGCTCCCGCTTTTTTGAGCGCATTGTAAGGAAGCTGAAATTCTGAATCCTCAACCCCTTGCTCGATCAGAATGGCGACGCGCTTTTTGCTCATTTCTTGACCATTCGTGTCCATGTCTGGAAGTCTCCTGTTGTCACCTCTCCAGCCAATAAGACTAGGTTAACAGAGCGATCGCGCTCCTCATTCCAGGGGGATAAGCCGTTCTCACTCTCACGGTAGATTTAGACTTTGGGCGACTGGTTCTCTGCCTATTTGAAGATTTTGAGATTCGCAAAGATTCGTTACCTTGCATTCATCTAGGCGAATAGGAGCAAAAATTATGGCAGATGCAGAACAGGCTCGGAGAAGTCCCACTGATAATGACGATTTGGAGTCGGCTCTCCACAATTTTGGCGCTCCGGTTGAGGATGAAATTGACGACGAAACCCTCGAAGACGAGCAAGATTTTGGCGACGTGCCGCAAGAATATACTGAGTCGTATGGAACGGGTGTGCAGGAGATGCCTGGTTATACGATCGGTGGCCGCACCATGCGCGATCGTGCCAGCGAATTCAACGAGGCAACTCCCGAACTCACAGGCGGCGACATTGATGCAGACTATGAGCAAGCGAATGCAGTCGGGGATGAATCTGTGGGCGGAACGGTTTCCACGCCTGATATGGACATTGTGGATGATCTAGGGAAAGCGGTTGGTTTGGAAATGGACGATCGCGCTTTTCTCCGCACCAATGAGATTTTGGAACAAAGAGACGACCGCCGCTGGGAATTGGAACCAACCTCTTCAGAAGACTATGGCGATCGCCAAATGGAACTCGACGAGATCATGAGTTCGCAAGGTGATGAGGATATTGAATAGCAAACCGATCGAATACTAAAAACAAGGAATTAGAAATGAGTTTGAAACCGATTAGTCAACAAGTTGCGGTCATTGTCGGAGCGTCTAGCGGCATTGGTCGAGATACGGCGCTAAAGATGGCTGAAAAAGGCGCAAAAGTCGTCGTGGCCGCTCGCAGTAAAGAAGGATTAGCGACGCTGGTTGAAGAGATTCATCAAAAGGGTGGAGAAGCGATCGCCGTTCCTGCTGACGTTGCTGATTTCAATCAGGTTAAAGAAATTGCAGATAAGGCAGTTGAACGATTTGGACGCATTGACACTTGGGTTCATTTGGCGGCGACCTCTGTGTTTGCAACTTTTGACAATGTGACTCCTGAAGAATTCAAGCGCGTTATTGAGGTGAATTTGTTGGGTCAAGCCTATGGTGCGATGGCTGCATTGCCTCACTTAAAGAGAGAAGGCCGAGGCGCATTGATTCACATTACGTCGATGGAAGGGCGGCGATCGCTGCCTTATCAAAGTGCCTATTCTTCTTCAAAACACGGCACGATCGGCTTTCTAGATGCCCTGCGAATCGAACTTAAGCATGAAGGCTTTCCAATTAGCGTCACCAACATTATGCCCGGTGTGATCAACACGCCTTTCTACAACAAAGGCAAGACCAAACTGGGGGTCAAGCCGACTGGAATTCCGCCTTACTATGATGCGAGTTTGGTGACAGATGCCATTCTCTACGCCGCCGAAAACCCCGTTCGCGATTACATTGTGAGTGATGTGGGTCGCGCTTTGGATGTTGCCCAACGCATTTCTCCAGGATTGGTAGACGCTGCGCTGTTAGCGATCGCCTTTGAAGGACAAAAGACCAACGATGTCAAGTCTGAAGACGACCCAAACAACCTGTACGAGCCAGTTCAGGGATACGACAAAGTAGAAGGCGACTTTAGCAAACTCGAAGTTCCTAGTCTGATCGACATGATTGATAAGGGGCCGGCTTTAGCGATCGGTGCCCTCACTGCGGCTGCGTTAGGAGTTTTTGTATTGCTAGGCGGAATGAATAATAGATAGGTTCTTCAACGCTATCTCAAACGCTGGATGTAGGGATGTTAGCTGTAATGTCCCTACGTTTTGGTAACCAAATTTTCAGATTAACGTGAATTCGATGAAATCCCTCGCTGTAGCGATCACTCCAGGCAGCCCCCTAAATCCCCCAAGTTTGGGGGACTTTGAGCAAGAAATCCTGTCCGAAAGTCCCCCAGATTTGGGGGGTTGGGGGGCAGAAGCGTTAAAGACCGAAGCGAAAAAACTCTATCGAATTCACGTCACATTAAAATTCGCCACAGAGATGACTTAATCACAATGGTTAGAACGCGCAAACGCAAAGATTTAATTCAGAAGATTGCACAAGAACGACTCGGTTATGATGATTTGCGTCCCGGACAAGAAGCCGCCATCCGATCGCTGCTAGAAGGCAAAGACACGCTGGCTGTAATGCCGACAGGCTCAGGAAAGTCAGCCATTTATCAACTCGCCGCCGAAGAGACTCCAGGAGCGACGATCGTCATTTCTCCTTTGTTAGCGTTGCAGAAGGATCAAGTAGAAGCGATCGACGATCGAGACAAAATTGGTCATGCTGCGGTTCTCAATTCCACCATTTCGGCATCAGAGCGGCTAGAAGTTTTTCAACGCTGGCAAAGTGGCGAACTGGAGTTTTTGTTTCTCGCCCCTGAGCAGTTTAATAACCTGGATACGATCGAGCTGTTGCAAACTAATAAACCTTCTCTATTTGTGATCGATGAAGCTCACTGTATTAGCGAATGGGGTCACAACTTTCGACCCGATTATCTGCGGCTGGGGACGGTGATTGAGGCGATCGGGCATCCCACCATTTTGGCGCTGACGGCGACGGCTTCTCCGCCCGTTCGAGAAGAGATTATGCAGCGTTTGGGAATGCGAGATCCACGAGTGATTGTGCGCGGATTTGACCGACCGAATATTTTTTTGAGTGTCGATCGCTTTGATGATGAAGCTGAAAAACGCGAAGTCTTTGTTAAACGAGTTAAACAAGCCGAAAAACCAGGAATCGTTTACGCTGCAACTCGAAAGGAAACCGAACAGATCACAGAATTACTCAAACAAGCAGACATTCAGGCAGCCAGTTATCATGCTGGAATGAAATCAAAAGAACGTCACCAGGTTCAATCAGATTTCATGAACGATAACATAGACGTGATTGTTGCAACAACAGCTTTTGGAATGGGAGTCGATAAGCCAAATGTACGCTTTGTGTTTCATTACAACATCAGTGATTCTGTTGATTCTTATTACCAGGAAATCGGACGCGCTGGACGAGATGGTGATCCGGCGAATGCTGTCCTGTTCTACACACCAGACGATTTGAATCTGAGAAAATTCTTCTCTGGAGGCGGCAAACTAGCTGTCGAACAAATCGCCCAAGTTGCCCAAATCGTACAACATCAGCGTGAACCGATCGACCCCAAAACCCTCCAAGAACTAACCGACCTCTCCAAATCCAAACTCCGAGCCGCCCTCAATCATCTGCAAACCGCAGGCGCGATCGAGTCTTTACCAACGGGTGAAGTTCTTACAGCAGACAGAGCGCCAGATTTAGAAAAAGCAGCCAACGACGTGATACAGGCACAAGAACGCAAAGTCAAAGTGGAGCGATCGCGATTAGAGATGATGCGCGGCTATGCAGAAGTCAAAGATTGCCGTCGTCGATACTTACTAAACTACTTTGGCGAACAGTTTGATGAATGCTCCAAGACATGCGACAACTGCAAAGCTGGAATCATTGCTAACAACGACGGATTTAAACCTTATGAACTCGATAGCCTTGTCATTCACAAATCCTGGGGACAAGGAACGGTGATGCGTTATGAAGGCGATAAGATAGTTGTTCTATTTGACCAAGTAGGTTACAAAACGCTGAGTACCATTACCGCTGTTCTACAAGGAATTTTGAGAAAAGTACCATAAAGGCTGGTCAGTTCTAACGCAAAAAAAGTCTGTAGGAATGTTGCTTAACTCATCCCTACAGACATCGTTTCTAGACAAGCTTCTAGACGGTTGAACTACACAGCTAAACTACGCTTTTTGCTCGTAGTAGCTGGAGATGTGTTCATACACATGATCCGGGAAGTGAAGCTCTCGATAAACATTACAAGCATCCGGATCATCAGCATTGGGGCAAATCGGAAAGTCTTGATTACTCTGCCATTCCAGAATGCGATCTCTTCGAGTTACCCGCAAGGGGTCGCGCTTCGGCGGATTATAATCTTTTCCTTGCACTTGTTGATAGAGCGCCTTTGCTTCTGACTGACTAAAATCAGAATCTTTTTGCAAATATTCGATCAACTCGTCTTGTTCCATAAAGTGACGCGCCACCATTGCAAAAACCAGTCTTCCATAATGTCCAATGTCTTGCCCTTCGTCTAACGCATCCATTAGATGGGACATCATTTCACTCTTGCGAAGTTCTTCGACTGCCATGATTTCAACGTTGATTTAGTACATTCCTATTACCGTTGTAGTTCGGATTGCAAAATCCTCCGTCTACCGATCGAGCGATTAGGCTTCGAGAATTAGAATGCTAAATCTTTTTTCATCCCTCTCGCAAAGCGTGCCGCCAGCGGCAACCCCTCATCCCTCATCCCTTCTTCATCCCTCATCCCAAACACCGAATCGCCTCCAACAATCCTCTCGCCTTATTCAACGTTTCCTCATACTCCTTCTCTGGCTCAGAATCTGCCACCAACCCGGCCCCCGCTTGAACGCTGACAATATGCCTACCATTACCCTCAGATCGCACCACCATTGTCCGAATGGCGATCGCCGTATTCAACTGCCCCTCAAAGTCATAGTAGCCATAGGCTCCCGAATAAACTCCTCGACGGCACGGTTCTAAATTGTGAATAATTTCCATCGCCCGAATTTTGGGTGCGCCGCTGACCGTCCCGGCGGGAAAACAGGCTTTGAGCAAATCCCAGGCGGTCTTATCAGGTGACAGTTTTCCAACCACGTTGCTGACGATGTGCATAACGTGAGAATAGCGCTCAATCACCATCAACTCATCCACCCTCACCGAACCATTTACACAGACCCTTCCCAAATCATTGCGTCCCAGATCGACCAGCATGACGTGTTCTGCGACCTCTTTGGGATCTTGCAGCAGATCTTGAGCGAGGGCATCATCTTCTTGGGGCGTTTTGCCGCGACGACGAGTGCCTGCGATCGGTCTTACCGTTGCAATCTTGGGCGCAGTGGGGTCGGGCGAGCGGTCTGCCTTCACCATCACTTCAGGACTTGAGCCAATGATCTGCCAATCGCCAAAATTAAAATAAGCCATGTAGGGCGAAGGATTGATCAGACGCAGCGATCGATACAACCCAAACGGATCACCATTGTATTCCGCAGACAATCGCTGAGAAATCACCACCTGAAAGATATCGCCCGCTTTGATGTGGTCTTTCGCCTTTTCAACGTTGGCGCAAAATTCAGCCTGAGTCGTATTGCTGGTAAACGAAGCGGCTTGACTGCGATTTCCCGATTCGGGAGAGTTCCACGATAAAAGAGTGGCTTGCTCAGACAGCGGCGATTGCAGCTTGTGGACGAGTTGAGTCACCCGATCGCACGTTTGTTGATAAGCCTGTTCCAAATTCGTCTCAGGGTTTCGCAGGTCAGCGTAAGCGATCGCCCAAATTTTGCGCTTCACTTGATCAAAGATCAGCAACTGATCGACCTGCATCCACAACCCATCCGGTTGATCGGTTTCACTCGTCGGATAAACGGGGACACGCGGCTCGATCCAATGAATCAACTCATAGCCCCAAAAGCCAAACAGTCCGCCAATTCCAGGAGGTAGCTGAGGCAGTTTAACCGGACGGTAAGGCGCAAGACACTCGGATAGAGTATCAAACGGGTCGCCCTGAAAGAATTCTTGAGTGCCATCGCGATGAGTCTGAATGGTGCGATCGCCCTTCGCCTCCAGCACCCACTGCGGATCACACCCCAAAAAGCTATACCGCCCCAGCGTTTCTCCTCCTTCGACCGACTCCAACAAAAAGCTATACGGCTGCCCCGCACAAACGCGATACCACGCCGACACAGGCGTATCCAAATCAGCAACCCATTCCTGATACACCGGAACAAAATTACCCAGTTGTGCGAGTTGAGAAAACTGAGAAAAGTCTGGAAAGATCATGGGAGTTCAAGAAGGGATGAGGGATGAGGGATGAGGGAGAACTTTGTTCCGCTTCGCGAGGAGGGATGAGGGATGAAAGGTCAGGATACAGTACTCAGGTGATGAAGCTCAAAGGAATTGTTTTGGGGCGGGGATTGAAATTTTGTCTTAAAGTCCCCCAGATTGGGGGGTTGGGGGCTAAGTACAGGACAAAAAACTTAGAACCTGCAAGAAATCATTCATTTTCTGCTC
>NZ_JBJPHS010000118.1:0-17330 GCF_052939495.1 Phormidesmis sp. 146-12
AGTTGCTTTACCTTCAGTTTGACGATCCCGAAAAGCCAATTTTCTTCTACATCAACTCGACGGGCACCTCCTGGCAGGGTGAAACGATCGGCTTTGAAACCGAAGCATTTGCCGTGGCTGACACCTTGAGCTATATCAAGCCACCCGTTCACACGATTTGTATCGGTCAGGCCGTCGGCACGGCTGCGATGATCTTGTCTGCGGGGACTAAAGGCTGTCGCGCCAGTTTGCCCAATGCAACGATCGTGCTAAACCAGCCCAAGTCTGGCACCAGAGGACAGGCAACGGATATTCAAATTCGCGCCAAAG
Source organism: Phormidesmis sp. 146-12 (assembly GCF_052939495.1). Taxonomy (NCBI): domain Bacteria; kingdom Bacillati; phylum Cyanobacteriota; class Cyanophyceae; order Leptolyngbyales; family Leptolyngbyaceae; genus Phormidesmis; species Phormidesmis sp. 146-12. The sequence continues at coordinate 310 of NZ_JBJPHS010000118.1, forward strand.
AAGTGTTAGAAAATCGAGCGGCGATTCTAGACATCCTCTCTAAGAACACTGGACAGTCCATTGAGAAGATTGTTAAGGATACCGATCGCACCTTCTATCTCACGCCTCATGAAGCGAAGGAATATGGACTGATCGATCGCGTCCTTGAAAGCACGAAACAGCTTCCTGTCCCGCTTCCTGCTCTGGCTTCATCATAGGCTTCTGGATTATGCAAGTTCCTTATCGCGTCCCTGGTAGTCAATATGTCCAGTGGGTTGACCTCTACACCCGCATGGCATTTGAGCGCATCGTTTTTCTCGACGAAGAGATCGACGACAACTTTGCTAACTTTGTGGTGGCCTTGCTGCTCTCTCTCGCTTCTGAAGATGCGACCAAGCCGATTTACGTCTACATCAACTCTCCGGGCGAACGGCTCTCAGGGGGCACTTCTTCTCTAGTGGCGAGTATGGCGATCTACGACACCATGCAGTACATCAAAGCGCCCATTCAGACGATTTGTTTGGGGCAAGCAGTTGGGACGGCGGCAATGATTTTATCATCGGGCACGAAGGGATTTCGATTCTGTCTCCCAAATGCAGAAATTGTACTGTCTCAACAGTTTGGGCAGAGTCGCGGACAGGCTACCGATATTCAAATCGATGCCAAAAAAATCGTGGACGATCGCAATAAGTTCCTCGAAATCTTGTCCAGCAACACGGGGCAACCCGCCGAAAAAATCGAGAAAGACATCGATCGCCGTCGCTACTTCACCCCTCAAACTGCCAAGGAATACGGTCTGATCGATCGCGTTCTTGAAAGCACCAAAGAACTGCCCAAACAGATTCCCGCTTCTGTCTAGTCCCCTTACCCCTTTGTCACTATGCCAATTGGTACTCCCAAAGTTCCCTATCGCCTGCCTGGTAGCTCCTACGAACAGTGGATCGACATCTACCAGCGCCTTAGCTTAGAGCGAATTATTTTCCTTAGCCAGGAAGTTGATGATGGGATTGCGAATGCGATCGTCGCCTCCATGCTCTATCTCGACTCCGAAGATCCCGGTAAGCCTATCTCCCTCTACATCAACTCCCCCGGCGGGTCGGTGACTGCGGGAATGGCGATCTACGACACCATGCAGCACATCAAATCAGATGTCGTAACGATCTGTGTCGGTCTTGCCGCTTCGATGGGTGCCTTTCTGCTGGCCGCTGGAACCAAAGGCAAACGGTTTGCACTTCCCCACGCTCGGATTATGATTCACCAACCCCTCGGCGGGACGGGACGCAGCCAAGCCAGTGATATCGAAATCGAGGCCAAAGAAATCCTTAGAATTCGGCATCACCTGAACACAATCCTGTCAGATCGCAGCGGACAGCCCCTCTCTAAAATTGAAAAAGACACCGATCGTGACTACTTCCTCTCAGCCGCAGACGCTAAAGAGTATGGTCTGATTGACAAAGTGATTGAATCGGTCAGCTAAAGAGCAACCTAAGCAGGTGTCACACTTAATTGACACAGGGACGCACTGAGCGTAGATGCATTCCGGTTAATACTGCGTCCCTCTTCCTCTTTTGGCATTATTTTTGACTTCATGGCAGAATTCTAAGTGATTCTGCTTTTTTCATATCTAATGAATATTGCAGACTGCTATCGATTATTAGGACTGAGAACGGGAGCCTCTTATGAGGACATCAAAGCCGCTTATCGTCGCTTGGCCCGGCAGCTTCATCCAGATATCAACCCTGGCGATCGCCGATCGCAAGAAAAGTTCATTCAAGTCAACGAGGCTTACCGATTTTTGTTGGGCGTAGTCAGTCCACCTGGAATTGAGAATGACTCACCCAAAACGTCTCCGCCTTCAGAATCGACTAAACCCAAAATCAAAGTCACTCGCAAAGCAGAGAAGCCTAGTCCCGTCCAGTCCAATCCCAATCATTCATTAATAGACCAGCAGCTTAAGCAAACTTCTTATGAGCAGTTGCAGCAGTTTTTGAGAAGTCGGCGGTTTCCACGAGCGATCGCCCTTGTCGAAGGACTGGCCCAGCGGCTCCCCTCTGATCCCGAAATTCGTCAATGGCAAGCCATCACCTATCAGCGCTGGGGACATCACCTGATCCAAGACAAACAGTTTGACAAAGCTCGGCTTTACTTAAAGAAAGCACTGCGAACTGACCCCCACAATCGATCGCTCTGGGGTGAAGTCGAACGAGACTTTCGCCGAATCGAGCAGCTTCTCTATCAGAAAAAATAGACATTAGGCTGTTCTGTAGCCCTTGTTACCTGCCGATTTGTAAGACAATTACTCCCGCAAATTGCAGTCAGGGGGATGCTTTTCTAGTAGCACTTTGGTATAGTTGAGATACAAATAAACCGCTACTCAGGGATAGCTGACAGCTTTAGGGGTGTCAAAAATCTTTGTGAGTGGGACTGCTCAGACCTTGAGCGTCACAGCCTTTTAATACTTCCCTAGATCACAAACTCTTCTGTGAAGAACATTGATAGTTGGAATTAAGTCGGATGTAGCCGTGCGTTTTAAAACCACGCTTGCTTAACAAGAGTACGCTTATCCACTTGAAAGCTACGGGGTTTTCCGAGTGATTGCTATTTCACCTCGTCCTACTGGACGCAACTGGAACACAGTTAGCTTTGCCTCCACTCTCTACCTGATTCCAATTCTGGATCTTTTGCTCTCAAAGGTGCCCAGTCAATGGCAGGCTGAGATCAGGCTAGGGTTACAAGAAGCGTTGGTAAATGCTGCCAAGCACGGGAATAATCTTGACCCTGGCAAAAAGGTTTTGGTTCATTTCTCGGCAGTTTCGGATCACTATTGGTGGGTAATTTCGGATCAGGGAACTGGCTTTATGCCGCCTGAAAGTCAGGAAGATACAAGTTCTAAATTGCCCTGTGAAGAAGGGGATTGTGGTCGAGGACTCTATATTCTTCACCAGGTTTTCGATGAAGTCCAATGGAACCATCAGGGAACTGAATTAAGGCTTTGTAAACAGGTTAAGAAAACTGTCAGACAACCTCTGGTACTCTAGTACTGTTTTTTGCGTCTGTCAAGCGTCAACTCTATCGAGTGATTTCTCTCGAAAGCAACTTTGTACATCCTATTTTCGTCAAGATAGCAGCGCGACAACGTATCTGAAGGTTGTGACCACTTTGATCCCCGCTTCAGATGTTAGATACGCTCAATTTTTTGCTATCTTGGCAAAGCGTCAGGCTCCCTGACAAATGGGATCACTCATCTGAATTAAACAATGGAAACGAAAAAATTAGAGCTACTCCTTCTAGCGGGTTGCTCTTGCCTGTTAACGCTGCTATGTCAACCGATCGCCTCTGCGGTTACTTCTTCCTCCCCGGCTCCCAGTCCAGTGGTGCAGTCCTCTGTCCAGTTAGAAAGTGCCTACTGTAGAGTGAGCTTTCAAGACAAGTTGAAAGCGAGACGTAATCAAAATTAACTTTAGGACTTGTGTTTGTGGCTCTCGCAGGGGGGGGCAGAAACCGATCGATCCAGCCACCCACTGGCCTGCTGCACTCTTAATAGAGCTTCTTCTGGCTGATCTTTGAGAAGAAACACCAGGGCCACTGCAATTTGTTCACGAGATCTGGCTTTGCGATCGTTCTTAAGTCGATGCCAGTCGCGATCAGTAATGGTTAGCTTTTCGGAAAGTGCTTGTGCCAACTCTAAAGGACTGAACTCAGCTAGCTTGCTTGATGCAGCCGTTTGAAGCGTAGAATCTGTCATAAGCGCGTTGGGGATGGGTAAAATGAATCCACTCTCACTTTACTACGCTGGCATGGAGCCGTCTCAAGATCCCGATCGTTTGTCGCCTTCTAATCTGGAATCTGACCTGGAATTTGAGCAGTCTCTCCAGTCAGTGGAGCGATCGCTGCAAGAACTCAAAGACCGTCATCTTCAAATCCAGCGAGATCAAAAGCTTCAAGCAGCACTACAGACGCAGCGACCCCTTGTGGGCAACTCGAAGAGATCGCAGCTAGATCAAGGCAAATCGCCTGAGCTTCAAGTAGAATTACGGAAGATCGAGCAGCAGCTAGAAGAACTCGAAGTCAGTCTGGAGAGCCGTTTATTTTCTTGGGCGGGCTTTAAAGAAGTCTTTTGGCAAGCCGTTCGATTTTGTGGACTGGGCATCCTTGTTGGTTGGTCACTCGCCTTCTACACCCTAAAGAACCCCACTCCCTCCCACGCGCCACCCCCTACACCCCCAGTTGCTCCATGACACGACGGATTGCAGAAATTCTACGCAGTGGTCAACCCGATGAGTCAGTTACGATTCAAGGCTGGGTTCGGACGAAGCGGGAGCAAAAAGGCTTTTCATTTATCGAAGTGAATGATGGCTCGTCGATGGCTGGGCTGCAAGTGGTAATCAACGAGAGCGTGCCGGACTATGGCGCGATCGTCAAACGGCTCAGTACGGGCGCATCGGTTGAGGTGTCTGGCGTGTTGGTGCCGTCTCCGGGCAAGGGGCAGCGCATTGAGGTGAAAGCCGATTCGGTAGCCGTATTTGGTGAGGCAGATCCCGAAACCTATCCATTGCAAAAGAAGCGCCATTCGTTTGAGTTTTTGCGAGACATTGGACACTTACGATCGCGCACCAACACCTTTGGAGCCGTTTTTCGCGTTCGGAATGCCTGCGCGGCAGCGATTCACCAGTTTTTTCAGGAAAGAGGATTTCTTTGGGTTCATACGCCGATCATTTCTGCCAGCGATTGTGAAGGGGCGGGTGAGATGTTTGCGGTGACGAGTCTGGACTTGAAGAAAATTCCGACAACGCCCGATCAAAAGATTGACTACAGCAAAGACTTCTTTGGCAAGCCTGCTTATCTGACGGTCAGCGGACAGTTAGAAGCTGAGATTATGGCCATGGCCTTTAGCAACGTTTATACGTTTGGGCCGACGTTTCGGGCAGAAAACTCAAATACCTCTCGTCACCTGGCAGAGTTTTGGATGGTCGAGCCTGAGATGGCTTTCTGCGATCTAGATGGCGATATGGATCTAGCAGAAGCATTTCTCAAATACATTTTTTCCTATGTGCTGGAGCATTGTCCTGATGACATGCAGTTCTTTAACGATCGCATTGACAATTCTGTTTTACAAACGGCCGAAAATATCACCAGCAATCAGTTTGAGCGATTAACCTACACGGATGCGGTGGCGCTATTAGCGAAGAGCGATCGTCCCTTTGAGTATCCGGTTGAATGGGGTCTGGATCTGCAATCTGAACACGAACGCTGTCTAGCAGAAGAGTTATTCAAAAAGCCCGTGATTGTGACAGACTATCCCACACAGATTAAAGCGTTTTATATGCGCCTGAGCGACGACGAAAAGACCGTCCGGGCGATGGATATTCTCGCTCCCAAAATTGGCGAAATCATCGGTGGCTCTCAGCGCGAGGAGCGACTGGATGTTTTAGAGCGACGCATCAAGGCGCAGGGGCTAAACGTCGAGGATTACTGGTGGTATCTGGATCTGCGGCGATATGGCACTGTTCCTCATGCGGGGTTTGGGCTGGGATTTGAGCGCTTAGTACAATTTATGACGGGCATGGGCAATATTCGCGATGTCATTCCCTTTCCCAGAGCGCCCTTGAGCGTTGAGTTTTAAGGCAAGATTTTCGCTTCAGTGATCAATCCAGAATGCCCTCTAAATCCCCACGAGTGAGGGACTTTGAATTGGCAACCTTGTCTGAAAGTCCCTCAGATTGGGGAGTTGGAGGGCAGAAGCTCCAAAAACGAAGCGAAGGAACTCTGTTAAACCCACGCAACGCTAGTTGAACGTTAAATAAAAAAAGCCTGGAGCGTAAAGATTACCCCCAGGACGTTCACTCTGATGAAAACGTTGTTTTACGTGCGAATGCTACGTCAAATTCTTACATCAAACCCAGTTGCTCTAGAATCCCCTTTCCTGTCATAAACTCGGTCGCGAAACCGATCGCAAGTCCCAACATTGCTAAACGACCGTTCCAGGTTTCAGCAAACGGGACAAATCCGAATTTAGGCTTTTGTTCTTCCATTTTGACCTCATTCTGGGGATAGACTTCTTAAGATAACTTAACGCTATTTGCAACATCCCGCAATAATCTATTAATTGAAAATTTGCGATCGCCCCATCGAGTGAGACACTAGATCAACGAGATCAAACGCTGTTTTTGTGCCATGTCAGATCCTCAATCAATTAGCGCTGCCGTCGCCGCACTCTATAACACTTATCCTTTTCCGCCTGAGCCGCTGTTAGATGAGCCGCCGCCTGGCTATAACTGGCGCTGGAATTGGTCAGCCGCCTACAACTTTTGTACCGGGAGAAAGCCCCAGCGACAAGACATTCGCATTCTCGATGCAGGCTGTGGGACGGGCGTGGGAACTGAATATCTGGTTCACTTAAATCCGCAGGCACAGGTCACGGGGATCGATTTGAGTTCGGGGACGTTGGCCGTTGCGAGAGAACGCTGTCAACGATCGGGAGCCAATCGCGTCAAATTTCATCACCTCAGCCTCTACGAGGCCAACCAGCTTCCAGGAAAGTTTGATCTGATCAACTGCGTGGGCGTGTTGCATCATTTGCCTGACCCGATTCGCGGCATTCAGTCTTTGGCGACCAAACTGGCTCCGGGCGGACTGATGCACATTTTTGTCTACGCCGAATTGGGGCGCTGGGAAATTAACCTGATGCAGCAAGCGATCGCGCTTCTTCAGGGCAACCAGCGAGGTGACTATCGAGACGGTGTGCAGGTTGGTCGTCAAATTTTTGAGACGCTGCCCGAAAACAATCGCCTGGTGCAGCGAGAACAAGAACGCTGGTCAATGGAAAACCGACGCGACGAATGTTTTGCCGATATGTATGTCCATCCCCAGGAAATTGACTACAACATTGAGACGCTGTTTCAACTAATTGATGCGTCTGGGCTAAAATTTCTGGGCTTCTCTAATCCGCGCCAGTGGACGCTCGATCGCCTACTCGCCAAAAACCCTGACTTAATGCGACGGGCAGAAGGACTGAGCGATCGCCAACGATACCGCCTAATCGAACTGCTCGACCCCTCCTCGGTGACTCATTACGAATTCTTTTTAGCCAGAGGCGAACTTCCGCTTGCCGATTGGTCTGCCGATGAAGCGCTGCTCAAAGCCATTCCTGAACGCAGCCCCTGTATAGAAGGTTGGGAGAGCAAGTGTTTGTTTAACTACGACTACCAGATTTTGAATTTGTCAGACGAAGCGTTTAAATTTATGCAGGCTTGTGATGCCAACCAAGATCAGCGATCGGTCGCAGACCTTCTCACCGATGCGCCATTGGAATTGGCGGGCGTGCGATCGCTTCAACAACAACAGCTAATTTTACTCACTCCTCAGTAGTGTGAACTTTTTACTCACTCCTCAGTAGTGTGAACTTTGAACCGAAACTCTTCTCTTAAAGTCGCCCAAAATTGGCAGCTTGGGGGCAGAGGCGTTGAACAACGAAGCGATCAAATCCAGTTATTCCGTTGACATTCCATTCAGGCAAACAACACTTCAAGAGCGTATTACTTCTCAGCTTTCCAGGTGCCGCCGTAAACATAGAAAGGATTGTTGTGGCTGATCCGCTCCCAGCAGTTGCGACAAACAAAAACCCACTCGGCTGACTCGTCATGTCGAACACGGTAGAGGACAGGAGCCGATTGTATGCAGAAATGACAACCCTTTTGACGTACCCGCTTCATTAACTAAGCGAGCGCGGAGGCTTTGGGTCGAGCAAAAATCATTCGTCCTGCCGAAGTTTGTAGCGCACTGGTGACAATGACTTGCAGTTCTCCACCCACATAAGCGCGACCTTCTTCGACGACGACCATCGTCCCATCATCCAGATAGCCAATACCTTGAGCAGGTTCTTTGCCTTCTCGAAGAATTTTGAGATCCAGGCTGTCTCCCGGCAGATAAGAAGGGCGAACGGCTTGAGTTAAATCGTTCACATTCAACACAGAGACGCTCTGGACGCTGGCCACCTTATTCAGGTTGTAATCTGTAGTGAGCAGCGTTCCATTGATGTCTTGCACCAGACGCACCAGTTTTGCATCAACGGTCGAAATCTCTTCATAGTCGGCAGAGTGAATGATCACGCGATCGGGATAAGCCTCGCGCAGACGGTTGAGAATATCTAACCCACGCCGCCCCCGAACCCGCTTTTGATCGCTAGAAGCATCCGCGACCTGCTGCAATTCTTGAAGCACAAACTGAGGAACGAGTAATTGCCCTTCTAAGAAGCCAGTATCGAGTAGAGAAGCAATCCGACCGTCAATGATGCAGCTTGTATCTAAAACTTTGGTACTCGAAGGTCTGAGGCTACCTTCTGAGAACAAGAGCGTTTCGACACTGTTGGGATTAATTAATCGAAGCAGCGATCGTCCATGCACATCCGCCAATGACACGCCAGAGACCGCAAACATCAGACTTCCTACCACAGCCGCCAGAGGCTTGATAAATGAGAACTCTTGAGGAATGGGCAGCAGAAATATTGGAGCCAGCAAGAGATTGGCTACCAGCAAGCCCAGCACCAAGCCAACCGATCGACTCAACAAAACATGGGCAGGCATTTCGCGAATTTGTCGAGTAACACGCCGATAGCCAGTCTGAGCGACCAACCCAACCGCAATTCCGATCATGGCTCCAAAACCCGCCAAAACGACGCGAAGGGCATCTGGGTTGGTTGCCTGCTGCAAAACACTACCAGGTAGCGCTTCAATGCCGTGGTAGCCGATCCCCGCTCCTGCTAGGATGAATGAAATAAGAATGATGGCATCAATCATAATCTTGAAAGGTGGGGGACTGAATTTATTTTGAATGAGTGATTTTGAATAAATACTATTTGAAAAGCAGTTTTTGAGACTCTTCTGAAATGAGGATTGTGAAGGAGTTCTGAACGCTAAAATCTAGTTAGATTGCTATGAGAATAGTATATCTTATACGCTTATAGAATTTTTCTCTTAATCCCTTTCTGCGTGGGCGGTTAACCCTACAAAGCGAGAATCCTTAGCGACACAAAAATCAATATTTTGGCTTAGTGTAAGCACTAATTTTTTAAGATTAAATTAACATTTTCGCTTATAGAGATAATCGTTAAGAAAGGATCGAAAGCGGAGCTAATCAAAAAGCTTATGGAGTTGATGATCCCCAGGTCTGCTTACCTGCATATTCCTTTTTGTCGGCGGCGGTGTTTCTACTGCGATTTTCCAATCTCGGTAGTTGGGGATACGCTAAATGGCAACAATTCAGGCACGATCGCTCACTATGTTAACGTTTTGTGTCAAGAGATTCGGCTGACTTCTGGCTTTGGGCAATCCTTAAACACTGTTTTCTTTGGCGGCGGCACTCCTTCACTGCTGTCTGTGAGCCAGTTGAGCCAGATTCTTGAGACGCTTGATGAGCAGTTTGGACTCGCCACCGACGCTGAAATCTCAATGGAGGTTGATCCGGGTACGTTTGATTTTGAGCAAATTGTGGGCTATCGATCGTCCGGCGTAAATCGAGTCAGTTTGGGAGTGCAGGCCTTTCAGTCAGAGCTTTTGAGCGTTTGTGGGCGCACCCATTCTGTTGAGGATGTCTATGCTGCGATCGGTCTCATTCATCAAGCAAACATTGAGAATTTCAGCCTTGATTTGATTTCAGGATTGCCGCATCAAACGATGGCTCAATGGCAAGATTCTCTAGAGAAAGCGATCGCTCTCAGTCCCAACCATCTCTCAGTCTATGATTTGACGATCGAACCAATCACTCCTTTTGGCAAGCACTATCATCCCGGTGCCACGCCGTTACCCACGGATGAAACAGCCGCTGAAATGTATCGGGTCGCTCAACACATTCTCACCGCTCATGGCTACGAGCATTATGAGATTTCTAACTATGCTCAAGCGGGCTATCAGTGTCAACACAATCGAGTTTATTGGGAGAATCGATCGTTTTATGGCTTTGGAATGGGGGCAACAAGTTATTTGCAGGGCGATCGAGTTTCTCGTCCCCGTAAGACTCGTGAATATTTTGAATGGGTGAGTAAAAAAGGTGAGCGCGATCGCTTAGATCCAATTGTGCCAGGCTCTTCAGAGGTTTTACTAGATACGTTGATGGTTGGTCTACGCCTGGCTGAGGGCTTGAGTATTACAAGTTTGATTCAACAGTTTGGTGAGTCTCAATTCAACAAAATCTGGACTTGTTTACAGCCTTATCAAAAGATAGGATGGGTAGAGATATTAGGAAGTCAAAATCAGCCTGTAGTAGTTAATCATCAAGAGAGCGATCGAGGACGATTGCGGTTTACTGATCCTGAAGGTTTTTTGTTTTCTAATGTGATGTTGGTAAAGCTGTTTGAAACATTTGGTGAATTGGACTAATGGGTGATTTATAGATAGAAACTTTGAAAGGAGTTTATGTACTCACTCAAAGAGAGAATCGTTGGCTAACCTTACTTGAATGTTATTAATTTAGGAATTGTGAGCCGTATTCACCCTACAAATTCTTAGGTTTTCAGCAATTAATTGACGCTTATTTGAGAGTTGTTCAACTTTACTTAAATATTCCCTACAAAAAACTATAGCAATCCCAAATCACTCGTGAAATGCAGAATTGATCATGCCCCCTAAATCCCCCAAAGTTGGGGGACTTTGAGCCGAGAGACTTCCTAGATTTCAAGACCCATTCCCCAATTTCAAAGTCCCCCAGACTGGGGGATTTAGGGGGCGAAGCGGACTGGAACAGAGCGACAAAAATCTGTTTATGACTCATTTAAGGATTGCTATAGAGACAGCTATTCAAAAAGCTGGTGATGCAGACTAATGAGAAGCCAAACTAAATTTTACTAGGAGCGTAGTGCTTTTGAGATAGAGCGGATGGCGCGGTTGTCCAAGTTTTGTGGTGCCGAGACAGTAGAGCGTTGGGTGTGAATCGAGCAATTTTATTACCGTACGATCGCGCTCTCCCAGCATCCCCCAATTTCCCCACGCCAGGACGATCGTTTCCACTCGTTTCGTCAATCTGAGAATAGAGCGATCGTTCTCTTTGCCAATCGGATCGTCTGCTTGCTTGAGTAAGTCAGGCGTTTTTGCCCGATAAGCAAACAGATTTGCGACTTCTAGCCCTCCATAGCCCCAAGACTTCGCAAACCCAATACAGCGTCGAATTGTAGGATCATCGCTCACTTCATCCGCCCGATTGGGATTGAGCATAATAAACCCAACACGAGGCGCATCACTCCACGATCGCTCCAACGAATACCGATAAGTCGTCAGAAGCAATGAAGAAGTTAACGCTTGAGTTTTGAATTCTTGAGCTTTGAATTCTTGAGCTTTGAACTGAACAATTTTTGCTCTCTCTTCATCCCTCATCCCTCATCCCTACCCGATTGGCACTCTCCCCACTCGCACCGCATGAATCGACTCACTCCCCGACTCAGGAAAGCCTCGACGATAAAGAGCTTCTTCGGGTCTGCCCCAGCCAAGCTGCAAAATCACTTCTAAAGCGTCCGATCGCCCTTGATGGCTGAGGGTCGCCCACTCCGATCGCTGCAAAATTCGCTCAATATCATCGTGGGTGACAGGTTGATAAAACTTTCCAGTGTTCATGCTCAAGTAGAAATCCATCCCAACCGTGGTTTCTCGCCAAAAATCGACGATCGAGGACTTAGCGGCTTTGAGCGTCTGCAAATCTTCACTCAAGCTGATCAACTGATCGTCAATCTTGGGATAGTGGAAGGCTTTTCCCTCAATCAAAAGATGTTGCCAGACGATGCCAGAGACTTGATGTTCTCGTTGATAGCAATGAACCGTCTTGCGAAAGTCGTTGTAAGCCGTAAACTTTTGAATGCCGTCGGCTTTAACAAAGCGATCAATTAAAGGATTCATGCCCGAAGGGGTAACAGCCAAATTTAAGCGCTGCCCATTGATACAGGCTCGTCGCTCTTCTGCCAGGATTTTGATTAACTCCTCGGTGCTGTAGACTTTTGACATCTCAAAATCCTCTAGCTGGAGTGGTCACGAATTCATCAAACGTTTCTACGTGAATCGTAGCTTGCGATCGCGGATCAGTCTGTATTCATCGCGGTCTTTTTAACAATTCATAGACGCACCATCGACAGGTCACAAGCGCGGACGAATGCCATAGTGACGGTACTGCAAATATTCATTGAGAATGCGATCGTGATCAAAGCAAAGATTGGTAGGAATTTCCCAAATCTCGGTAATTTTAGAGTTTTTGGCATCGTCGCCTGCTTTAGGTTCACCCGTCGCCGTCGCAAGGTAAACCACACTTAACGTATGCTGACGGACATCTCGACTCGGATCAGAATAAACGTGAAACTGTTCGACGAGGGTAATCTCCAGTCCGACTTCTTCTAGCGCTTCTCGACGAGCGGCCGCTTCGGCGGATTCGCCATAGTCAATAAATCCTCCCGGAAGTGACCAACCGTAGGGAATGTTGAGACGTTCGATCAAAACGATCGGGCGATGGGGGCGATCGACCATCTCAATAATCATGTCAACCGCCGGGGAAGGATTGCGATAAGCCACAGCATCTTGCTCCACAAAAACCTAAGCAACGACTACAGTAGCGCGGGCTTTGAATAAATGTCACTGACTTGAGAACAGTAGGCAATTCTTGAAGTTTTCAGAACTTTGGAGACTGATGTCTACCAACGTCTACTAAGGATCGCGAATTAAATAAGGTCGTTTTTTGCCAAGCGACTTCGCCCCCTAAATCCCCCATTCTGGGGGACTTTGAGAAAGCAGAAATTCTAGAATTTAAGGCAGTTTCGCGGTTCAAAGTCCCCCAAATTTGGGGGATTTAGGGGGCAGAAGCCGAATCAAACGAAGCGAAACCGCGAGAACTACAGGTTGTTTAATTCACGATCCTAAATATGTCTAAATCTCGACCAATGAAAAGGCTGCAACAACGGGTCTGATTTTTGATTGAGAACGAATTCTGCGATCAGCGCCCCCGTAATTGGAGCCAATAAAATTCCGTTGCGGTAGTGTCCAGTCGCCAGGGTTAAATTTTGAAAGGGACTGTCTCCCAAAATAGGTAACTCGTCCGGTGTCGCAGGTCGAAACCCCCACCAAAATTCTTGAATCGGAAAGTCTTGTAGCTGAGGGTAAAGCCGAATAGCCGCCGAGAGGAGCGTTTGAATCCCTAATGGCGTATTACCAGACATAAAGCCAACATCCTCACTCGTGGCTCCAATCACAATCCGCCCATCATGACGCGGCACAATGTAGACCTCTGACCCATAGAGAACCGTCTGAAGCGGAAGTCCATCCTTCAAGTCAGGCACCTGTACCGACAGCATTTGTCCCTTTTTGGGCGAAACCGGAATCGACAGCAAATCTTGTGACCAGGCCCCAGTCGCCAGAATGTAGTGCTTGGCTTGCCAGCCGCCTTGGGAGGTTTGAAGATGAGTCACTCGATCGCCTTCACAAACCAGCTTCTCCACCGTTACGCCCGTCTTGATCTCCACCCCCAATTCTTGAACTGCCACCCACAGAGCATTAGCCAGCGATCGATTATCCACCTGCCCATCTTCAGGAAACCACCAACCGCCTACCACTTCTGCACTCAGACCCGATTGATGTTGGTGAATTTCGCCATCAAGCCAATAGAGAGAAGAACGCTGCGGTTTATAAACGGGTGCCAAAATTCCGCAGGGCCAGTAACCAGAATTGACACCTGATACAGCTTCTAGCTTTTGAGTCCAGTCAGTGTAGAGCGATCGACTTCTCAAACACAAATCCAACATTGGGCCAGGAGGAAGGGCTTCGGCTTGAGGGGCAAGCATTCCAGCGGCGGCTTGAGTAGCAGCCTGGGCAACATCTCGACAAAGTATCGTTACGGATGCGCCTTTTTGTCTGAGTTCGAGCGCGATCGCCAGACTGACAATGCCACCGCCCACCACCCCAACGTCACAAATCTTCATGCGTTGCTACCAGCCAGCCGGGATCGGGGGAGACGTTTGAGAAGCAGTTCCCCCAGTGGTTCCCGTAGCGTTGGGGTCGGTGCTATTGGGATTGTTAGCGTCAAAAGGCACCGTGGTTCCAGTCCCCTGATTGGCGTTGTCTGCCTGAGCGCTGGTGGTAGGTTGTTGGGTATTAAGGGGAGCCGTCCCAGTCCCCTGGTTTGACTGCTGGTTAGCCTGAGTATTTGGGCGCTGGGCATTTGCATCAGAGACGGGGGTGCGATCGCGATTGGTCGTCGCTAGCTGATTAGTTGTGCGCGTGTTAAACGGGAAAACCCCTGCAATGCTCAAGATCCAAGCGGTGGCGATCGCGATTAGCAATCCCCCAACGATTCTGCCAGAAGAGTTCATAGCTCCAAATGCCCTTTAAGTTCGTGGTCTGTTTTCAAGTTACCCAAGTTTTAAGATAAGAACGTGGCACCCAGGGTAGAAGCCATTTTTCGCAAGGCAGAGGGCAAGCGGTTGATCAGCCTTGAGATGTCCAACTTGTCCGATCGCCCTGTCCCCAAAATTCGTCAAACTTTGTTACTTGGATATCATCTAGCACTTGTACTTGACAAGCAAGCCGCCGCGCTCGATCGACTGAGTGAGGAAACACCGAAAGTCTCGCTTTTTCTCGCCATTCCATTGCTGAGACGGTGCCCGAAATTGCAACAGAGCAGGTGCCACAGGTGCCCAATCCATGACAGTTAATGATGGAGGCTGGGCCGTTGTAGAGGTCGATTCCATTGTCTAGCAGGACTTGGCGCAAGTTAGCACCCGTTTCACAGGCGATCGTTTTGCCTTGAGCCGTGATCTTGGGCATGGAGAATGCATCCTTTGTGAAGGGGCTGTGAAGGGGCGATCGAGCAGTTAGTTTTGAATCGTGATTTGACGCAAATTGAATGAAGTTCTTTGGCTTTGATGTCAAGCTTCTATCCCAATTCTGGGAGACTTCCAGACAAAATCTTCGAGCGTTGCCGAATCAGGGGATAATTGCCCCAAAGCGCAGGGAACTTCAACGTTCAAAGTTCCCCAATTTTGGGGGATTTAGGGGGCGAAAAGCTGGACACTTCCCACAGAGTCATCCCTCCAATCAGCAACGCCGATCTTCGCATCCTAATTTATACGTCGCTTGAGGAAACCATCTTCATTGTCGTTCATTTTCACCTGAGAAAGGGGATTCCTTTTAGAGAATAGAAGTTCAGAATAATTTGGAGTGAACTTTTAACCCTCAGCCCTTCAAAGTCCTAACTTTTCTAAAACAGGACGAGTTGAAACGATATGTCGATCGAGTCCCAATTCCTCCGGACTCACGCCCAAGGCCAGCGCCACCAGTTGAGACAAATGCAGCACAGGTAAGCCGAGTTTTTGACCGATCACTTTTTCGACTTCGGGCTGACGAGAATCGAGATTCAAATGACAGAGCGGGCACGGCGTAACCATACAATCAGCACCCTTGGCGATCGCTTCTTGAATGTGTGTTCCCGCCATTTTGAAGGACTGTTCAGGCGCATAGCTCGACAGCGGCCATCCACAGCACTGAGTCCGCCCCCGGTAAAGAATCGGAGTTGCGCCCAGCGATCGAAAAACATTCTCCATTGACTGCGGGTTAAACGGATCGTCAAACGGAATATGATCCTGTCCGCGCAGCAGATAACAGCCATAAAAGGCAGCACAGTTGAGATGAGAAAGTTTGCGAGTGACTTTTTGAGCGATCGCCTCCAGCCCATAGTCGCCTACCAACGCCCACAGCAAATGTTTCACGTCGGTTGAGCCTTGATACGGAGAGCAGCCTTCTTTTTTGAGAAAGCCATTCACCTGCTCTACATAATCAGGATTCTCGGTTTGGGCAGATTTTAGCCGATCATCGACGTGCCCGATCACCCCTTGACAAGTGCTGCAATGCGTCAATAACGGCAACTTTAACTGTTCGGCTAACGCAATATTTCGAGCATTCACCGTATCTTCGAGTAGCTGAGAATCTTCCTTGAATGTGCCAGAACCGCAGCAGGAAGCTTTTTTGAGTTCGACCAATTCGATACCGAGCGATCGCGACAGCGCCTTAGTGGATTGATCTAATTCTCGGCAGGCTCCCTGAGCAACACAGCCAGGAAAGTAGGCGTATCTGAGAGTTTGAGAAGGCATGGAGAAGATTCACGTCAACAACGTCTGATTCCAAGTCTCTAAGTTAGCGCGACGAAGGCGGCAAAGACGGAAGAGGTTAGGCCGGAGACATTAAACCAGAGACGTTGAACTGGCGTGAATTTGGGGGATGAAAGCTATTCGCTCCAATGTTCAGTGCTTCTGCCCCCCAATCTGCCAATTCAGGGAGACTTTCGGACAAGATTTTTGGCTCAAAGCTCAAAGTTCAGCGTCTAAAGTCTAAAGTCCAGCGTCCAGATCTAACGATCGCGCTTTCCGATAAGATGAAAAAATGCTCGAAATCATGGTGTCCTTTATAAGGCATTATGAGGGGGTTAAATCCACTTGATTAGCGATTGGTTGCGGCGGCAGCCAGTGAGGAAGATATATGAGCGAGACTGAAATTTTCGAGAAAGTACAGAAAATCGTGGCAGATCAACTCGGTGTCGAAACCAGCGCCGTTGTTCCTCAAGCCAGCTTTGCCAATGACCTAGGTGCAGACTCTCTAGACACAGTTGAATTGGTCATGGCCCTCGAAGAGGAATTCGACATCGAAATCCCCGATGAAGCCGCAGAAGAAATTGCTACCGTTCAATCGGCTGTAAATTACATCAACAGTAAGGTCACCGCATCAGCGTAGTGGGGAAGATGAGGGATGAAGGATGAAGGATGAGCCAACCCCAGATTCTAACTGTTTAAGCTGGTTGACTGGCAATCATTAGCCGTTGAACTGACTCGTTGAACTCACTGTATTCATCCCTCATCCCTCATCCTTCATCCCTTTCATTCATCACGGACATCATGACAAATCTAGTAAGTAAGCGCGTTGTTGTTACGGGTCTGGGGGCAATTACCCCGATCGGCAATACTCTGGCTGAATATTGGGACGGGCTGCTGAGTGGACGCAACGGCATCGCGCCGATTACCCTGTTTGATG
>NZ_JBJPHS010000119.1:0-17323 GCF_052939495.1 Phormidesmis sp. 146-12
AACCTTGGGTTTCCCGCCGCTTTGGGGCAATTCATCCCCTGATTCAGCAACGCCACAAATTGATTTGATATCAAATACTTCTGTACAACGCGCTTAGACACTGCAATAAAACAAAACTTACATCGCAAAAGAGAAGCGTTATTCTATCCATATTTTTAATTCTTAAATCTTCATAAGCTGTGACGGCTTGCGTAAGTAGATCTGCTGCCGTAAGGGGTTGAGCGCTTTTAGCTTCAGTGTTTTCCGTGGTTTTTTTATATTATTCAACCTATAGACTCGACTCAATATCAAGTTCAAAGTCAACTTTAGACCAACTGCTTATTGCAACGCAGAGCCACTCTGTCTTAAAAGATTGTTTGACTCGCCAAACCTCCTAGCTACAACCGTTTTGTAACTATCCCATGCAACTCGATCGAATGGCTAAATCGCCACAAGTCAAGGAGTTCTTCTAAAACCTGGAATAGTACTTTCACGAATGATCTCTTACACCGCTTCTCTTAAATGGATGCGGCAAAATCGGTAAAAGACTAGAGATCAGACACTGAAGCTGTTAAGCACTGTTCAAATGCTCGATCGATAGCCACTCTCGCGTGAATCAGGATTGCGATCGCCAGAACCCCAGGCTGAGAGATACCACACCGGACTTGGGAATTATTAGGTACAAACAAAAAATTTTGACATGAGTCAGGCGCTCAACGAGGGAAAGTTAACATGCTAGTGGATGATTCATCTACCGATACACCCAGTGGTCTTTTAGGTGTCCGAAGCCGGATGCATTTTACAGGACGACTGGATGTTAGAACCAGTGCCCAGCAATGGAGCCTTTACCTGTATATGGGGCGTTTGGTTTGGGCAAGCGGTGGCCCTCATCCTAGAAGACGCTGGCAGCGATACTTGACCCAGCACACTCAAGTCAGCCCTGGTGTCTCAACGAGCGTTCGCGCAGTGGACAACTGCGAACACTGTCAGGACTATCACACCCTGGCAATGTTAGTTAAGCGTCAGCAAATTACACCAGAGCAAGCAGTGGCTATCATTCGCAGCACCGTTGCAGAAGTCTTGTTTGACATCATTCAACAAGAAGAAACCAAACCTGTCACCTTTAAATCTGACGCTGAAGATGTTCTCGATACGTCTCTCGCATTATTGAATGCAGAACAGCTACTCCTAGAAATTCAACAAAACTGGAATGCCTGGCGCACACTGGGGTTGGCAGACCATTCCCCCAATCTGGCTCCTGTCTTGAGAAATGCAGAACAACTGCAACAATACACCTCCGAAAAGGTCTACAAAACGCTGGTGTCTTTTGTTGATGGACGACGCACCCTGAGAGACCTGTCGGTGTTGATGAAGCAGGATTTGTTGCAGTTAACACGAGTGTTGGTGCCCCTCTATCGCAAAGGGCTGGTCGCCCTGACTAAGATTCCAGATCTGTCTACTCCAGGAATCGGGACGCGACCCCTTGCGGGTAACTCGAAGAGATCGCCACACCCCCCACCTCCTTCAGGGATTCCAACGCCTCCTGTTGGTGGCTCCTCGGTGCCCATCTCTAATGCGCCTATGATTGCCTGTATTGACGATAGCGTTCGAGAATGTCAGGTGATGGAGGAGATTATCACTGATGCAGGCTATCGGTTTGTCGGCATTCAAGACTCAATTCAGGCACTGCCGATTTTACTTGAGCAAAAACCTCAATTGATTTTTCTGGATCTGGTAATGCCGATCGCCAACGGGTACGAGGTCTGTGCCCAGATTCGGAGAGTTTCTCTATTCAAAACAATTCCAATCGTGATTTTGACCAGCAATGACGGAATCATAGATCGAGTGCGAGCAAAGATGGTTGGCTCCTCTGGGTTTCTGGCAAAGCCAGTCAATGCTGAAAAAGTGTTAGCGATCGCTCAAAGATACTTAGCCGTTTAAGTGCAACAAAGCTTTGAGTGCAAGGGCTTTACTCAGACCCCAAGCCTCAAAACTCCCCCTACCCCATTTAAGAGGAAAAGAATTTATGAGCACGGTTTTAGTGGTTGAAGACAGCGTGACGGAAATGCAGATTTTGACGAGTTATCTCAAAAGTGCAGGTTTATCAGTCGTCAGCGCTCAAAGTGGCGAAGAAGCTCAAGTTAAGTTGAATGGAGCCAAGCCTGATTTGATTGTGCTGGATGTGATCTTGCCCGGTCAAAGTGGTTTTGAGCTTTGCCGAGAACTCAAAGCAGACCCCAATACGAGCAAGATTCCCGTAGTGATTTGCTCCACCAAAGATACAGAGGTCGATAAGATGTGGGGCAACATGCTGGGCGCAAATGCCTACATTCCCAAACCTGTCGATCCGGTGGAGTTGCTCAAGACGATTCGCCAACTGATCAAGTAGAGGGGGTCAAGATGGATATGTCAGATCAGGCTCTCTCACCCGATTGGACGATCGCCACAAACCATGAAAGCGGACTATCGAGGTTAGAGGGTCTGTTTGAGGACGAGGCGATCGTCGAAGTGGGGCAAAAGTTTCTCCGCTTTCGGCTCTGCTCAGATCAAGACGCATTACTGCCCGTGGACGAAGTTGCAGCGGTGCTGACCCTTCAGACTCAGGACGTTTTGCCCGTTCCTCACATGCCAGATTGCGTTTTAGGGATTTATAACTGGCGCGGTGAAGTGTTGTGGCTGGTGGATTTGGCTCATCAGGTGGGGTTAGATGCCCTGGTTAAGCAAAATTCTCGGTTGACAAGCTGTATGGCGATCGTCCTTCAGGTCAATGGGCAATTTCTCGGACTCGCTGTTCCAGACGTTTATGACATTGAGCCACATGACCCCCAATTGCTCCAGCCGCCCCTGTCTGAGTTGTTTTCGCCCAAATTGCTGCCGTTTGTCAAGGGGTATTTGACCGGGGCAGATCGGCAATCAACCGAAGACCAGCGCAGCACCGTTTTGGAGGTCACGGCCATTCTGCAAGACCCACGTCTGCACCTTCATCAATTGAACTAGTAATTTTGACTAATCCTAAATCGAGGAATTTCTCATGGTAGCTTCTCGCCGCAACGAACCGACCCTGGACATGTCGTCTTTCTTTTCACCCGAACCGACCCTCGAAGAATTCTCAGAATTTCTCTCCGAATCTCAACCCAACGGCAACAGTAACGGTCACACTCAAGAACCATCTGAGCCAGAAGAATTTGAACCTGCGCCAATTAGCAATGGTAACGGTAATAGTAATGGCAACGGTAGATCAAAGGATTCTCACCGAGACATTCAACAAGTGATCACCGCACTGACCGGGTTAAAGTCAGAACTCAAACGGGCAGGACTTTTAGACAAACCCAACGTACAGAATTTGTTTCGTCAGGTGGCTGAATTTGCGGCCACTCAACCCAAAAGCTCCCAGGGACAAACTGCCGCAGCCACCCGATACCAGCGCAAACAGTTACTAGCGATCGCTTCTCAAATGCGACAAGTGACGGATCTAGAAGCGCTACTCAAAGTCGTGGTAAAGGTAGCTCGTGAGTCGCTGCAAGCCGATCGAGCGATGATCTACCAGTTTGAGACGGGTGAGATGGGCAAGGTGGTGGCAGAATCGCTCCAGCGCGGGTGGACTCCAGCGATCAGCGATCGCTTAACGCTCACCTGCCTATGTTTTGACCAGCCAGAAGACTATGTGAGACAGCAAGTAGTCGTAATTGAGGATGTGAACCGAGTTGATCTGACCCCCTATCAGCATCAGTTTCTCGAAAAGCTTCAGGTCAAGGCTAATTTGAGCGTCCCGATCGTCATTGGCGGTCAGCCTTGGGGGTTGCTGGTTGTTCAACAGTGTGCGAAAACTCGACTCTGGCAAGAAGCCGAAATTAACCTGCTTTATCAAGTCTGCTTAGAGCTAACCATCAATCTGCAACAGTCCGAGTTTTTGGTCAAGCTGAGTCAGCAGGATGAAAAGGAAAAAGCCAGCTTCAAAATTCTGGATCGGATTCGGCGATCGCTCGATATTGACTCGATTTTTAGAACCACCACTCAAGAAGTTCGGCAGTTTCTCAAAGCCGATCGCGTGGGCATTTATCGATTTGAATCCGATTGGAGTGGCGAATTTGTTGCGGAGTCGGTCGCCAGTGGCTGGGTTTCTCTCCTACAGGAGCAGATCGACAACCCGA
Organism: Phormidesmis sp. 146-12; assembly: GCF_052939495.1. Taxonomy (NCBI): domain Bacteria; kingdom Bacillati; phylum Cyanobacteriota; class Cyanophyceae; order Leptolyngbyales; family Leptolyngbyaceae; genus Phormidesmis; species Phormidesmis sp. 146-12. Next base: position 4,131 of record NZ_JBJPHS010000119.1, read on the forward strand.
TGCTCAAAGAAAATATCAGCGACTGTAGTGCCAAAATTTTGGGCGGCGGTGCAAAAACGACAGATACCTATTTACAGCAAACCCAAGGGGGACGCTTTTCAAAAGGCTCTACGTTTAGAACCGTGAATGACATTCACCACGAGGGTTTTAGCCCTTGCTACATTGACATTTTGGAGCGATATCAGGCCAGAGCTTATGTCATTGTGCCGATCGTTCAAAATAACCGGATCTGGGGCATGTTGGCGGCCTATCAAAATTCTGGCCCGCGCAACTGGCAAGACTCCGAAGTCGGGCTGATGACGCAGATTGGGACTCAACTAGGTGTGGCCTTACAGCAGGCAGAAACGTTGCAGCAGGTCAAAAGTCAGTCCGAGCAGTTAGCAAAAGTTGCAGAGCGAGAGCGGGCTGCGTCTGAGGTGATTGAGAGGATTCGCACCACGCTGGACATCGACACCATTTTTAAGACCGCTACTCAAGAAGTGCGTCAACTCCTGCAAGCCGATCGTGTGGGAGTCTACCGCTTTGAGTCTGATTGGAGTGGCGAGTTTGTAGCAGAATCCGTGACCACTGGCTGGACTTCGGTGATGCAAGAGCAAGAAGACAACCCCATTCTCAAAGACAATATCAGCGAATGTAGTGCAAAAACGTTGGGCGGCGGTCTCAAGACGACCGATACTTATCTTCAAGATACCCAGGGCGGCAAGTACGCCAAAGGCACCAAGTTTCGCGTCGTCAATGACATCTACAAAGCCGGATTTTCTGCTTGCTATCTGACAATTTTGGAGCGGTATCAAGCCAGAGCCTACATTATTGTGCCGATCGTTCAAGACAACAAGCTGTGGGGACTGTTGGCGGCCTATCAAAATTCGGGCCCGCGTCACTGGGAAAAGGCAGAAGTCGCACTGATGACGCAAATCGGCTCTCAGTTGGGCGTGGCGCTTCAGCAAGCAGAATATGTGCGGCAGGTGCAAGACCAAACCGATCGTCTAGCTAAAGTGGCAGAACGAGAGCGCAGTTTTGTCCGAGTCATTGATCAGGTGGGCAAGTCTGTAATTGAGAAGATTCGACTGTCTCAGGACATTGAAACCATTTTTGGGCAAACCACTCAGCAGATTCGTCAATTGCTGCAAGCCGATCGCGTCGCTGTCTATCGGTTTAACCACGACTGGAGTGGTGAATATATTGCCGAGTCGGTTGCAAGTGGCTGGGTCAAGCTCGTCACCCCTGACCACAAGATGGTTTGGGAAGATTCTCACCTGCAAGAAACTCAAGGTGGGCGCTACCGCAACAACGAGTCTTTTGCAGTCAACAACATCTACGAAGTGGGGCACCAATCCTGTCACGTTGAGATTTTGGAACAGTTTCAGGTGAAGGCCTATGTGATTGTGCCGATTTTTAAGGGGCAAAAGCTTTGGGGATTGTTGGCAGCTTACCAAAATGCGGCTCCTCGCCAGTGGGAAGAGTCTGAGGTTAATCTGCTGGCTCAAATTGGCGCACAGTTGGGAATTGCCTTGCAGCAAACTGAGTTTTTGGGACAGATTCAACGTCAGAGCGATCGAGAGAGAACTTTAGCGAGAGTCAGCGATCGCATTCGTCAATCGGTGGACTTTTCGCGGCAGTCGTTGGATATTGACAAAATCTTTCAGGTGACGACGCAGGATGTCCGGCAGTTGATGAGGGTCGATCGTGTCGCAGTCTATCGGTTTAGCCCTGATTGGAGCGGCAGTTTTATCGCAGAGTCGGTCAGTGCGGGTTGGTCAAGACTGGTGGGCAGCGAGGTCGGAACCAACGTCAAAGATACCTATTTGAGAGAAAATCAAGGCGGGCGCTATCGCAATCGAGAGAGTCTCGCGATCGATGACATTTACAAAGCGGGTCATGATCCTTGCCACGTTGAGCTTTTAGAGAAGTTTGAAGCGAGAGCTTATATTCTCGTTCCGTTGATGGTTGAGCAAAAACTATGGGGCATTTTTGCGGCTTATCAAAATTCGGGCCCTCGCGATTGGGAAGAAGCAGACGTGACGTTGCTGAACCAGATTTCGATTCAATTAGGGGTTGCGCTGGAGCAGGTTGATTCTCTCGAACAGTTGCGCGTCCAGTCAGAACAATTAACCAAATCAGCAGCACGAGAAAAAGCGGCTAAAGAACAACTCCAACAGCGCGTGATCCAACTGCTGGCAGCCATTCAGCCTGTATTCTCTGGTGACCTGACGGTGCGCGTTCCCATTACTGAAGATGAAGTGGGCACGATCGCCGATGCCTACAACAACACGATTCAAAGTTTGCGGAAGATTGTGTCTCAGGTGCAAACTGCTTCGACCAAAGTGGCTCAGACTTCTCGAATCAGTGGAGGCGCGATCGGCAAACTGTCTCACCAGGCAGAAGAACAACTGCAAGAAGTCACACGAGCGTTAGACCAGATTCAATCGATGGTTAGTGCCACTCAAGCCGTGGCTGCGAATGCTCAACAGGTTGAAATTGCAGTCCAGCAGGCTAACCAAACCGTTCGATCTGGAGATGCTGCGATGAACCGGACGGTGGATAACATTTTATCGATTCGGGAAACAGTTGCGGAAACGAGTAAGAAAATCAAGCGACTGAGTGAATCATCACAAAAGATCTCAAAAGTGGTCAGCTTGATCAGCAACTTTACAACCCAAACGCAACTGCTAGCATTAAACGCTTCGATCGAGGCCACTCGCGCCGGAGAATATGGAAGAGGTTTCTCAGTGGTGGCGGATGAAGTGCGATCGCTGGCTCGTCAATCGGCGGATGCGACCAGAGAAGTTGAAAAACTCGTGCAGGAAATCCAAACCGAAACGGGCGCAGTGGCAACGGCAATGGATCTGGGAATCCAGCAAGTTGTCGGCGGCACCACTTTGGTAAATGACACTCGTCAACAGTTAAATGAAATTGTGGCCGCAACTGCAAAAATCAGTCAATTGGTGCAGGGAATCACGCAAGCAACATTAGTACAAACTCAGCAATCACAGCTTGTTACCCAGGCGATGACAGATGTGGCAACGCTGGCCAACAAAAACACGGCTCAGTCGGGTCAACTTTCGACTTCATTCCAGGAGTTGATGATCACGGCTCAACAGCTTCAGACCAGCGTGGGGCAATTTAAGGTGAACTAAAAGTTTTGAGTGTTTAGCTTTGAGTTTTGAGTTGCTTGCAGTGGATTCAAAACTCAACCTTAACGGCCCCACTTTTGCTCAAAATTCAAAACTCAAAACTCAAAACTCTATGACTCCCGACCCTACCATTCGCAAGCAAGCTTATTCCTATTTTCTAGCTGAGGCGCAGGATCTCTTGCAGGAAATGGAGCAAGATTTGTTGAGCTTGAGCCGCGATCTCTCCGAGTTACCCGCAAGGGGTCGCTCTCTCGCAAAAGTACATAATCTAATGCGGGCAGCCCATACGCTCAAAGGTGCGGCGGCAAGTGTGGGATTTGAGAGCATGAAAACGATGGCTCACACGCTGGAGGATGTGTTCAAAACGTTTTATCAGCCTGAAGTAGCGATCGATGCCGAGTTAGAAGCGCTGCTGTTTGAGGGCTACGAATGTTTGCGGATGCCGTTGACGGCCGCCCTGGCGGGAATGGAACCCAATGATACAGAGATTTTAGAGCGGGCGACTTTGGTGTTTGGTCAGTTGCAAACCAAGTTGGGCGACCACTTTAATCCGGGAGCGGCGATTCCCAGTTCGGCTGAGTTGGGGTTTGACATTACCCGATCGATTTTTGAGTCAGGCGTGCAAGAACGTCTAGAACAGTTGTCAGCCGTTTTGTCTGAAAAAGATCCCGCAAAACTCACCCAAACACTGCAAACTCAATCAGAAGTGTTTGTCGGCTTGGCGGAGTCGATGGGACTCTCTGGCTTTGGGGCGATCGCTCAAACTACCCTGACAGCCCTCAAAGTCAATCCCGATCGCGTGACTGAAATCGCTCAGGTCGCTTTGGCGGATTTTCAACGGGGACAGATTGAGGTACTATCGGGCGATCGCATCAGAGGAGGAGAACCATCCGCATCGCTAAAACAGTTCGCTGTCAAGTCAAAAGTCCAGCAGCGATCGCGTTCCTCCACTCCCCAACGTCGGCTAACAGGATCTTGGCAGCGTTTGATTGCTTTGTTAAATCGTCCCCTCTGGACAAAAGCGCCTTCTCCCACTCCACCGTCGATTTCACCTCACAAACCTTCTAGTTCTAAAGCTGTTGTTTTGGTGCAGCCCGTTCCTGAGTTGGATGAGTTTGCTTCACTCGGCGCAGCCTTAGAAGAACTTGCGAATAGCTTTCCCGAAGTCGTGAACCCACCAGAAGAGACGAGGTTTGAACTGTGGGACGTTTTGGAAGAAGAGACTTCTAACAAGCCGTTGCAGGAAGCATCTGTCCAGTTGCGTCAAGAAGAACCGTCACCCGCGATCGCCCTTAATCCACAGTCAGAAACCCCAACATCTTCAACCATTCGAGTGGCTCTGGAGCATTTAGATGCGCTCAACAATTCCACCAGTGAGCTACTGATTAATCACAATCAACAAGCGTTACAAGATGAGCGGCTGCGGGTGATTCTTCAAGACTTGATGGATGGATTGAGACAGCACCAGCAAACCATGACGAAGCTGCGAGACTGGTCTGACCAAATGCTGATTGCCCCCGAACAGGAGCGGAGAAAGCGGTTTGAAAGGTTGGACACCAGTTCTGAAAGCAGTCTCGCGAATCATTCCACCCAAAACTTATTTGATAGCTTAGAACTCGATCGCCACAGTGAGTTTCATGTGCTGTTACAGTCTGCGTTGGCGGAGGTGGTGCGGCTTGAAGATGGAACAGACGCGATCGATTTAGTCTCCAGAGAAGCCAGCCATAGTCTAAAAAAGCAGGGTCGGCTATTGTCAAATGTACGTGACGACTTGATGAATGTGCGAATGGTGCCCGTGGGGACGATTCTCAACCGCTTTCCCAGAGTGTTGCGGCAGTTGATGGAGACGCACGGCAAGACGGTGGATTTGCAGCTTCGAGGCACTCAAGTTTTAGTCGATAAAGCGGTTGCCGAAAAGCTCTACGATCCGTTGTTACACCTAATCCGCAATGCGTTTGATCATGGCATCGAAGCCGCAGAATCGCGTCGTCAGCAAGGAAAGCCCAGTACGGGACAGATCGAAATTCACGCCTACCAGCAAGGCAATCGAACGATCGTAGACGTGCGCGACAATGGACAAGGGTTAGATTTGCAAAAGATCTGTCGGCGGGGCTATGAGTTGCAATTGCTGTCGTCCGATCGCGTCGATGATTTCTCCAGGTCTGAGCTACTTAGTTTGTTGTTTGAGCCAGGATTTTCGACGGCGGATCAGGTGAGCGATCTGTCGGGGCGCGGAGTCGGGTTGGACGTGGTGAAATCGAGCCTGCGATCGCTCAAGGGCAGCATTACTGTAGATTCGGAAGCCGGTCGAGGAACAACTTTTTCGCTGCAATTGCCCCTGACGTTGATGAGTGCGCGGCTTCTGGTTTGTCAGGTGGGGCAGGGCGTATATGGATTTTTGTCTGACGAGGTTGAGAAAGTTCTCACGACTCAAAGCGGAGAAATTGAGACCATTTCAGGTCACCGCCTGTTTCACTGGTCACAAGCAGCGCGTCCGATTCCCCTTTATCCTCTGTCACAGTTGGTCAACTACGGGTCGTCTCTTTTGCCCTCCGAACGGGATCGCGAGGTGTCTTTTCCAGTGCTGGCGGGTGACATTTCGCCACTGCTATTGATTCGTCAACAAGGCGAACTGCTTGGGTTAGAAGTTGATCGGATCATTGGTGAGCAAGAATTGGTGATTCGTCCGATGGGAACGGCGATCGCGCCCCCCAGTTATATTTACGGTTGCAGCGTTTTGGGTGATGGGCAGTTGATTTTGGCGATTAACGGCGGCGCACTGTCCAGCCAAGGAAGGAGTCCACGATCGAATGCTGCAATTGAAACAGAGATAGAACGCTCAATCATTCCCGATCAAGTACCAGAATTAGCGCGATCGACTCCTGAGACTCCTCAATGTGTGCTGGTGGTAGATGACTCCATAACAGTGCGCCAAACGCTGGCGTTGACTTTAGAAGGGGCTGGCTATCGAGTATTACAGGCGCAGGATGGATTGGAAGCGATCGCTCAAGTCCAACAGCATCAGGAAATTCAACTCATCACCTGTGATGTAGAAATGCCGCGTTTGAATGGGTTCGAGTTTTTGATGCGCTATAACCAGGAGTCCTCTACCGTTCAGTCGCCTGTCGTGATGTTGACCTCTCGAAGCAATGAAAAGCATCAGCAGTTGGCGGCGCAGTTGGGCGCTTCAGCGTATTTGACCAAACCCTATACAGAACCTGTGCTGTTAGACACGATCGCTGGATTGATCGCTGAGAAGGACGTTAAAAGTCAGGCATAGGGAATTCTAAAGTTAGGCTTTTATTGTTTTCTGGAGAGTTGTGATGCGATCGTCTTTGCTGGATAAGTCAACGGCTGTGGTGTCGGAGGAGGTAGCTTCAGAATCGGTGAAAGTGGTGGTCTTTACGATCGCGGGCTACCGATTAGGATTGCCGATGGATGCCATTTTGAGAGTGGTGAATTGTCCTTTAGAGTTGCGCGATTCCTCTACTGCTGTCGAACTGGTGCATCTCAAACATCAGGCGATCACGGTGCTAAATTTGTATTCTCATTTGGCGCTCAAGCAGATCAATCCTCATCCCAACGCGGGACAGTTTTTGGTTGTGACAAAAGTTTTGCAAGAGGTTTGTGCCATTCGAGTGGACAGTCCGCCTGACCTGATGGAGCTACTGCCTTCCACAATCCGCAAGCTCCCAGAACCTTATCGACAAGGGCATCCCTTAAACATCGCCAGTCGGGTAGCTATTTTACCTCAAGGCAAGGCAACCGTTGCGATCTTTTTATTAGACATGAGGCGAGTTTTAGACCGTGTGATAGCCACTGATAAGTAGCATTTTGGGCGTTGCTGGTGATAGATTAACGATTTCTCAACTCTCCGAGCAAGAGAAAACTTTGAACCGAAACTCTTGTTTGAAAGTCCCTCAGAATTGGCAGCTTGGGGGGCAGAAGATCTGAGCAACGAAGCGAAAGAGCCGGATCTTTTCGAGTGACCCGCAAGGGGTCGAATTCACGTTGAATTCCAGTAAACTTCTCACCGATCGCACCATTTAGCCTCAGACTCCGATAGGATTAGCGCCTGTAGAGAGAACCAATCTAAGGGCGTTTTTTGTTGAGGAGTGTTATGAGAAAACTCTATTTCTTGCTTCCCGGAACGGACGAAAATTTTGCCTGTGGTGGATTGTGGGCAGAGTTAAAAACACTCAATTTGGCGAAACAAGTCTGTGATGCCGAGGTTGTCACTTATCGACAGCGAGAAAAAGAAACCATATTTCTAGATGATCTGCTGCGCGAAAATATAGCTTTAGAAGAAGCCATTTTTGTTCTTAGCTGGGGATTTGATGTGGCCGAGCTTGCGGCTCGATTGAGACAGTATCACCTGGTTTATCATGCTCACAGCGCAGGATATGGGTTCACTTTGCCTTCCGATATTCCGATCGTCTCCGTCAGTCGCAACACACTTGGATACTGGGGACAGCGATCGCCCCATTCACTGCTTTACTATTTGCCCAATCAAATCTCAAACGAGTTTCAAAACCAACATCTAGCGCGTGATATTGATGTGTTGGTACAATCTCGCAAGTCTTCTAAATATTTAATTCAAGAATTAATTCCAGCATTGCAAAAGTGTTGTCGAGTCTGTGTCGTAGATTCTTATGTAGATGATCTTCCGGGTTTATTTAACCGTGCCAAGGTTTATCTTTACGATTCCGCAGAGTATTGGCAACAACGGAGAGTCAGCGAGGGATTTGGGCTGCAACCGATGGAAGCACTGGCCTGTGGATGTCAGGTTTTCTCAAGCGTCAACGGCGGATTGTCGGACTATCTCGATCCAGGATTTAATTGTCACAAAATTGCGGGATATAGCAAAGAATATGACGTGCAGCGAATTCTTAAAGTGTTGGAAAGTCAACCGATCGAGCTTCCAGAAGCCTTCTTTACAAACCATCGTACCGAGACCATTATTCAGCGATTACAGGTGATTTTGACCGAAATCAATGACTTCTTTGATCACAAAAAACACCCTTCATCCCCGATCAAAAACTTAACCAATCTAGGAATTGCCAAGCTCTCGGCTCAAAGAATCTTCGGTAAGCTGAAGAAGAAATTGCTGCCTCGCGCTAAATGACATGTCCCAATCTCCACCCACAAAGAAAACATTGCCCCCCAAGCTGATTATCTGGTTTGGCCGATTTGTCTGGACGACGATGTGGAAAGTGATGATGTCAAAGCTGGCTCCTCCTGGCAAGTCTGGCGAGTATTTGCGGCCGAGCAGTCAGTTTCGCGACGTAGTTAGCCTTGAGGAAGGCAATTCGTATCAACCCGCGATCGCTCGCTACAAACTCCTGGTCGGCTTGGGGTGTCCGTGGGCCCACAGAACGCTGATTGTCAGGGTGCTTAAGGGTTTGGAAGATGTCATTTCGGTCTCGATCGTGTCTCCCTCCCCGATCGCAGGCTGGACGTTTGACCAACCCGAATTAGGCTGCAACACGCTGGCCGAATTATACCAACTCGCTCAACCAGGATATACGGGACGATCGACGGTTCCGGTACTTTGGGATAGTCAAGAGAACGCGATCGTCAATAACGAAAGTTCAGAAATTATCGTCATGCTAAATGCTGCGTTCAATGAATTTGCAAAACATCCCAACTGTGATCTCTATCCGACTGAGTTACAAGAAAAGATCGATTACTGGAATGAGAAAACCTACAACGCTGTGAATAATGGGGTGTATCGCTGCGGATTCGCTCAAACGCAAGAAGCTTATAACACTGCCTGTGATGAATTATTCACAACTTTAGATGAGATTGATACCGCCTTAGCAACCACTCGCTACCTGTGCGGCGATCACGTTACGCTTGCAGATATTCGTTTGTTTACAACGCTGTTTCGCTTTGATGTCGTCTATTACAGCCTCTTTAAGTGCAGCCGTCGTAGAATTCAAGACTATCCCAATCTGGGGCTTTATTTGCATGACCTCTATCAGCTTCCGGGCGTGGCTGAGACTTGCGATCTAGAGAGCGTCAAACGAGACTATTATGGCAACTTGTTTCCGCTTAATCCAGGCGGCATCATTCCTTTAGATCCCGATTCGACTCACTTACTTGAGCCACACGGACGAGAAAATCTGGGGAGAGCGATCGAGCTTCATTAACCTTCAGGTAGACATTCAAATAGCATTCAAATAACGCCCCAACGACACCTTTCTCGCTTGAGCTTGTTACCATCTGTTACATCAAAGACCAAATCTGTTGCCTATTGCGAACTTTTAGAATAGTAGAGCGGAGATTTTTGCAAGAAGCTTCTATGATAAAAAGCATTCAAAATTGCCGCAGGATACCCCTACCTCAACCGCCAATCCTCCATGCCAGAGACCTCCACCCGCGATCGCTACCTCGACTTCATCACTCAAATCGTGCAGTTAACGCTCAAGGGCAACATTCGCTCCAAAGAGCAGGTTTATCAAATGCTGGTGCAAGAACTCGAACCCGACACCGAGGAAATTTTTGAGGAATGCCTGCGCGATCGTCTCTCCACCACTCAGCAAGAAGCCAGCGATTCGGCAAACGAGGCAAAACAGGCCAGAGCCACCCGCAGCATGAGGGCACTTCAGACAATTCAGGGAGAATGGAGCCGCTGGCAAGCCCAAAATCAGGCAAGATCGGCGATCGTCACTGCCATTCACCAACTCACTCAGTCCGAACCCGCTCAACGCACGCTCATTTTTCTCAAAGTCACCGACCCCAACCATCCCCAGAGCCTCAAACCTGACCAACTCCAACAACTGGCCACCACCCTGCGCCAACAGCCCATCTCCGACCCCGACACCAGAGACGAACTGACCCAAATTGCCGAAGGTATCACCCGTGGACTCGACTCCTGGAGAACCTTGCAGCCTCACCTCGTCAGTTGGATCTATGACCCCGATCAAATGGGCTTTGGCAGTTCCACTGAACAAAACAGCCCCTGGGCACTCTGGTCAAAACAAGCGATCGGCAGCGTTCCCAAATCCCTTTTTCGAGCGCTCTATGAGCAGCAGTCCGGCAATGATTGGGCCGCAAGTCAGTCAGACATTACCCTGGCAGCCTGGGTCGAGTTGATGATCGTGCTGCAATCCCTGCAACAAGGTTTGATCCACTGGGTCGAGAATCTAATCTACAGTTCCAAGTCCGGCTCTAAAGTGGCGATTACATTATTTCTCACGTTTAGCGTCGTCTGGTCAGAGTTGGCGAATGGATTTGGTCGATCGACGTTTCTCAATACCCTCAATCAGGGGCGCTATTCTGAAGGCGCGTTTCGAGTTACTTTACAATGGCTGCGCGTCTTTGCCCAACGCGATTACTTTCCGCTATACGGCACCGTTTTTGCCACGTTTACGGGGGGTTATTTTCGCAATGCCATGAATTATTTGAGTGAGCCGCTGAAGCGATCGCCCGGTACGCAAGAAAAAGCTCGAATTCTCACCTTGTTAGGATCGTCGCAGCGCGTTCGGGGCCCGTTAGATTTGGCTAAAGAAATGCACGATGTGGCGCGAGAAATTGCTCAAGAAGCGGGCGATCGTCCCTGTGAGATTGCCAACCTCAACCACCTCAGCCGCATTGCCGTCACCGAGAAGAATTATCCAGAAGCGATCGGCTACAGTCAACGGGCGTTGATGTTTAGTCGGCAGTCGGGCGATCGATTTGGAGAAGCCAACGCGCTGGCAAACTTAGGGTATGCCGAAGTCTTTTTGGCGCAGCAGCTTGAATCTGATCCGGATGTCTACGAACGAGCGATCGCCTACCTTGAACAAGGGCTAGACCTCTCAGAACGGCTGAACGACGGACAAAGTAAAGCGCTGTGCTACACCAGTTTGGGCAGTGCATATGTGACGTTGGGGCAAGCCGAAAAATCGCTGCCGTTTTTGGAGAAAGGAGTCAAGTCGGCCACTTACACGGGCGATCTCTATATTCAATCGCTCAATTTAGCTCAGTTGACCGAGGCGTTTTATCAGATGAAAAATTTTGACAAAGCGATCGTCTCTGGAAGTCTTGCCATGTACCATTTAGAACAACTCGGCTCTAGCGATTGGCGACAACCTGCCGGACTACTCACCGTCTTACAAGGACAAATGGGAGCCACCTTTGATCAACAAATGGAAGAACAAAAATCCATGATCATCGACGTAATTGGCCTCGACGGCTATGACCATATTCCAAAACTTCTAGAACAATATCGCACCTCTTGAGCAAAGAGATAGCTCATTATTTGGCTATATGCCAGGTTAGGGCAATATTACGAAATTAGTTGTTAGCTGACGCAAATTGAGAAACTACAAAACTTTTGCGTATCCTGAGTAGCGATTTATATTTGATAAAGCAGCATTTTTGTAAATCTACTCAGTTTGTGCATGAAGCGATCTGCCTCCTCAGTTCCAACATTTGACTCAATGCTTTTGCCGACAATTCAGGCTCTACAAATTTTGGGTGGGTCTGGTACAACTGAGGAAATTTATGAAAAAGTAGTGCAGATTCTCAACGTATCGGACAAGGTGCTTGAAATCCTGCATGGCAGCACGTCACAAAGCGAAATTGAATACCGACTTGCCTGGAGCCGGACTTATCTAAAGAAATATGGGCTTTTGCAGAATTCAGCACGCGGTGTATGGTCTTTGGTTTCCACTTCCATTAATCTCGATGAGCTTGATGCCAAAGAGATTGTTAAGGCGGTTCGAGATGCTGACAAAAATAAGGTTTCTCCTTCAAATGCACTAGATGAAACTGTTGGAGCGGTAGAAACTTTAGAAGAGCTTGCATGGCATCAGCAACTCCACAAAACATTGCTGTCTCTAGATCCATTTGCATTTGAGCGTCTGGCACAACGTTTATTACGTGAGTCTGGGTTTATCCAAGTACAGGTCACAGGCAAATCTGGTGACGGTGGAATTGATGGTGTTGGGATTGCTCGTATAAATGGCTTTCTGAGCTTTCACGTTCTCTTTCAATGCAAGCGTTATCAGGGGTCGGTAACAGCGGGTCAAATTCGAGATTTTCGTGGAGCAATGCAAGGACGAACTGATAAAGGTTTATTTATCACGACTGGTACATTTACAAGAGATGCTATCAAAGAGGCCACACGAGATGGTGCGCCGCCCATTGATTTGATAGATGGAGAGCAGTTAGTTCAACGATTAAAAGAGTTAGGTCTCAGTGTCAAGATAACCATGATCGAGTCTGTTGAAGTTGATGAAAATTGGTTTGCGAAGATCTGAAGTGTTAAGGCTATGTTTGGCACCCTTAGAGGCGAAGTTTATAAACCACTGATGGTACTGCCAGATTTGAAGAATAAGCTAAATGAATTGCTTGTCGTTGAATAAACTCTACAGGGTGAGCGATCGCACCGTTTACAGTATGCGATCGGTTTTCCGGCTGTTATAGTCAATTTGCAGGCGCAAGAGGATGGGTTGAAATGGTACAGGCACAATCCAGCATCACGGACGAAGAATTGCTGCGAATCAGTTCGATGAATCCAGAGTTACGCTTTGAGCGCAATGCAGATGGGAGCTTAGTCGCAATGGCACCCGCAGGTGGGATTTCTGGCAATCGCGAAGTTAAGGCAGGTTCTCGTCTACTGGTTTGGGTCGAAGACCATGATTTAGGAGAGGTATTCAGTCCAAGTACTGGATTTAAGTTGCCGAATGGAGCAGTGCGATCGCCCGATGCTGCGTTTGTTGCAAAAGGACGGTTGCCCAAAGATTGGGATCAGGGCGACGATCATTTTGTTGAACTCGCACCGGATTTTGTGATCGAAATTTGCTCTAAATCTGACAGTCTCGAAGGGCTGAAAGAAAAGATGCAGGAGTACATTGAGAACGGGGTAAAGTTGGGCTGGCTGATCGATCGCCGCCACCAAAACGCACTGGTCTATCGCAGCGATGGTTCCATCACGCAGTACCCAGCCACCGCCACTTTGACTGGAGAAGCGGTTGTTCCTGGATTTGAACTAGCGCTGCAAATACTACTATAACTTGACGTGAATTCGATAGAGTTTTTTCGCTTCGGTATTTAACGCTTCTGCCCCCC
>NZ_JBJPHS010000120.1:0-17208 GCF_052939495.1 Phormidesmis sp. 146-12
TCGGCATCTTCCGAACCCGCCTCTCGGATGGATTAGTGGTTGATGCCAATCAACGCTTTGCCCATCTGTTTGGCTTTGATTCACCAGAGGAGATGATTGGGCTGGAACACTCCATTGACTATTTTGTAAATCCCAGCGATCGCCAACAAGCCGTTGAGGTGATGAAGCGGGATGGGGAACTGCGAAGCTTTGAAGTACAGATGCGAAAACGAGATGGGACATTGTTCTGGGGACTTTCCTCTTCTTATTTGAATGCAGCCGATGGATACGTCGAAGGGGTGATTGCAGACATTAGCGATCGCAAACAAGCAGAAGTTGCGCTGCAAGCCTCTGAAGCAGAACTACGGGCGCTCTTTTCAGCCATTCCCGATCCGCTGTGCATCTTCACTGCTGAAGGGCAAGTGATCAGCGTAACCGAAGGGAATCCATCATACAGAGAGTTGTATAAAGAGGAACTTGTTGGCAAAACACTGCATCAACTCTTTGCTAAAGAACAAGCTGATGAATTACTGGGTTACATTCAGCAGGTGCTGAGAACCCAACAAGTCCTCACCGTTGAATACAGCCAGTGGCTATCTGGACGAGAAATCTGGTTTTCGGCTCGTATTGCCCCGATTCAGCACGAGCAGGTGATTTGGCTGGCGCGAAATATTATGCTGCAAAAGCAAGCAGAAGCAGCCTCGATTATCGAAGAACGCAACCGGATGGCACGCGAAATTCACGATACACTCGCCCAAGCGTTTACAGGTATTCTCGCTCAAGTAGGCGCGGCAAAACAGGTGCTAACGGATGATTTAGAGGTAACTGGGGCACACCTAGACTTGATCAAAGAATTGGCACGAACTGGACTGGTTGAAGCGCGGCGATCGGTCGTTGCGCTCCGTCCTCAGCTTTTGGAGGAAGGCAGTTTACAGAGCGCTCTCCATCGTCTCGTCGCTCAAATCAGAGCTGCCGCAATGGATACCACCTTGTATTACGAAATTGAGGGTACAGTGTATGCTCTACCGACTGAAATCGAGAATAACCTACTGCGGATCGGACAGGAAGCATTAACGAATGCGATTAGACACGCCCATGCTGACGAAATTCGAGTCGAGCTAATCTACGATCGCGATCGGGTTTGCTTGCGTGTGAAAGACAATGGACAGGGCTTTGGAGTGGGGAGTATTCCAGCCTCTGAGGGTTTTGGCTTACTTGGCATGAGCGAACGGGCAGAGCGCATCGGCGCACAACTCACGATTCGGAGCCAACCTGGACAAGGAACAGAGATGATTGTCACCGTCGATCGGGAGTAGCACGATGAGCCAAGCCACGACCATTCGAGTTCTGATTGCAGACGATCATGCTATTTTTCGGCAAGGATTAGCCACGATTATTAACCGTGACCCAGTGATGCAGGTGATTGCACAAGCTGAAAATGGAGAACAAGCGATCGCGCTATTTGAAGAACACAAACCGGATGTTACGCTCATGGATCTGCGAATGCCTGAAGTGGAAGGAGTTGCTGCCATCAGTGCAATTTGTGCGACTGCTAAATCTGCTCGAATTATTGTCCTGACCACGTATGATAGTGACGAAGATATCTATCGGGGATTGCAGGCAGGCGCAAAAGGATATCTGTTGAAAGAAACTGAACCGGACGAGTTGCTGAATGCCATTCGCACCGTTCATCGGGGTCAGAAGTATATTCCGCCCGATGTGGGAGCAAAGCTGGTACAGCGCCTCAGCAATCCAGAACTGAGTGAAAGAGAACTAGAAGTCCTCCGCTCACTGGCACAGGGGATGAATAATGCCGAGATTGCGGCGGCTTTGAGTATCGGCGAAGGCACGGTTAAATCTCATGTCAATCGGATTTTGAATAAGTTAGATGTCAGCGATCGCACCCAGGCGGTAATTGTTGCCGTTAAACGCGGCATTGTCAGTTTGTAGAGTTGTACTTTCGATCGACTTGGGATTCTAACTTAAGGTATAGATAGCTCTATACTTTGCGATCGCACGATTACTCTATCAATTTGTACTGTAAAAAATTTAACTTGTTGTAGACGACAGCTTCAAGGCGATCGCTTACATTAAATTTATGCAAAGTTGAGTCAAGGTCACACGCTAGGGACTGTCTGCAAAGTAAACATTGAATAAGAGCTTATAGCGATGTCTAAAAATCCAAAAATCGGACTAGAAGGACTGCTTCGTCCAGAAGATAGCATCCTGGTACTTATTGACCACCAGCCCTATCAGTTCACCAACTTGAACAGCCATGAACCGACCATGATCATTAACAATGTTATTGGTCTTGCTAAATTGGCAAAGGTGTTCAACGTACCCACAATCCTGACCACAGTAATTGAAGAGAGAGGGGGTTACATCATTAAGGGACTACAGGATGTTTTTCCTGATCAAAAACCGATCAACCGCACTTTCATCAATACCCGGGAAGATCCAAATGTGACAGATGTAGTGAAGAAAAGTGGCCGCAAGCAACTTATACTTGCTGCGCTTTGGACCGAGATCTGTCTTGCAATGCCAGCAATCCAGGCGCTTGGTGAAGGTTATGAAGTATTCATCGTTACCGATGCTTCGGGCGGTGTTACTGCGGAAGCTCATGACATGGCTGTTCGCCGCTTAGTTCAGGCGGGTGCAGTTCCAATCAACTGGATGGCTGTACTTGCTGAATGGCAACGTGACTGGGCACGTACAGAAACATCTGCGGGTGTATCAGAGATTCTTCTTGAGCATGGCGGTGCTAGTGGAGTCGCCCTTGCATGGGAACTTCAGCTCCTTGCAACAACCCCTCCAGTGACCTCGGAACCTCAGCTTCTTGCAACAACCCCCCAGTGACCTCAGGTGGACATTAATACTTGAGGTTTCCTCTACGGAACCAACAAATAAAATAGGAAGCAGCATTTTGAAAAAGATAAAATGCTGCCTCCCCCAGTGATGATCAGTCAAGGTCTGACAATCAATTGCTTTCAATGTGTGCGCGTCTGGTACAGAGAATGAGTTTTATTGGAGAAAGAATGAAACTTTCTGCTTTCTGCCAAGATTAGCGACGAGATTTTATGCCCGCCTGTAACCTTATCCTTTGCTGCCACATTAGATTTAGGTTGAATAGAACAACGAATAAGCGCTAGGTAAACGGGAGTATCCCAATTGTGCAAAATCTCGGACTGCCCTCATCCCCAGCCCTTCTCCCCAGGTAGAAGGGAGTCAGATCTCTTGTTCCCTCTCCTTGGGGAGAGGGTTAGGGTGAGGGCAGAAAGACTGTGCTACACAATTGGGATGCTCCCAGGTAAACACTTGCTTAATTGGAGCTATATGATTTGCAAACATCTCAACAATCTGGCTGCTGAAACCCTCATTTCTAAAGCAAACTATCCAATGTTTCGTTGTGAAGAATGCACACGGATCAATAGTCGATGGGTACACCTACGCATTTGCCAAACTTGTGGAAAGATGCTGTGTTGTGACTCTTCTGAGCATCAACATGCTCGCCGTCACTATGAGGCAACCGGACATCCGGTCGTTAGCTCGGCTGAATTGGGAGAACAGTGGTTATGGTGCTTTGTCGATAAGCAGGGAGAGGACTATTAAAGCGATTTTGATGTCATTTAGCGCTCTTCCAATATCTTCCCTTAAATGGAGGTCTTCTCATGGCAGTTTCTATTCAAAGTACGCCCACCGACAGCATTTGGCCCAGTTTGTCGCTAGCAGCATGGCAGGATACATATTCAACTGTCCATCGGTGGACACAGATTGTCGGTAAAATTCGCCTTGCACTCGCTCCCAATCTCAATCACTGGTGGCAATCTACCCTTTATGTCACGTCACGCGGACTAACAACCTCTGTCATCCCTTACGGCACCCGAACCTTTCAAATTAGCTTTGATTTCCTCGATCATCAAGTACAGATTGAAACTAGCGACGGCATTATCAAAAGAATTCCACTAACTTCACGCTCCGTTGCAAATTTCTACCAAAATGTGATGACTGCACTGAGCGAGATAGGGATTGAAGTCCGAATTTGGACAATGCCGCAAGAAATTGCAGAACCACTCCGGTTTGATCAAGATTATCAACATACTACTTATGACCCAGAGTATGCCCAGCGGTTCTGGCGAATCCTTGTGCAAGCGGATCGAGTCATGACCATGTTCCGTTCCCGGTTTATTGGTAAATCCAGTCCGGTGCATTTCTTCTGGGGAAGTTTTGATCTCGCTGTGACTCGGTTTTCTGGTCGTCGTGCGCCAGAGCATCCAGGGGGAGTACCAAATATGGCAGATTGGGTCACACGGGAAGCCTACTCGCACGAAGTTAGTAGTTGTGGCTTTTGGCCAGGGGGTGGGTCAGTTGTAGACCCTGTTTTTTATGCGTATGCTTACCCTGCGCCGGGGGGATTTCAGGATTACTTGATCGCACCCAAGGAAGCGTTTTACAGCTCAGAGATGCAAGAGTTTGTCCTGCCTTATGAAGCCGTTAGGCAGGCTAGCGACCCAGATGCGATGATTCTTGCTTTTTTTCAAAGCACCTATGAAGCAGCGGCAAATTTAGGACGTTGGGATCGAGATGCACTGGAGCATACCCCACGTCTACAGGGGTAGCCAATGCTTGAATTTCTGAAGCAGGAATTTACGTTGATTGGCTACGGATTGTTGCGGTCGCGCAGCGTGTTTGTAGCACGTATCGCCTTTTCCAACCAGTCTAAATAAGTCTGTTCCCGTTGCTTCACTAAGTCCAAAACCAGTCGATGCAGTTCTTGTTCACGCGATGCAGTCGGATTACCCAAAGATAGAGCCTCGATCGCCTCACACTGGGCTAGCTTTTCTTGCCGTGCTTCCAGTTCCTGCTCTAGCAGATACGCGATCGCCTCGTTAGGCAACTGAGCCGCAAAATAGAGTTGCACCAGCAGCGGCTCTCGCAACACGGGCAACGGATGATGCGTCTGAAGCCAGTGGGTTAACTCTGCTTCACCTGCTTCGGTAATCCGGTAAACCTTGCGGTTGGGGCGATCGTGCTGGATCTCAACAGTACAGGTAATCCACGCCTGTGACTCCAGTTTGTCTAAAGTCCGATAAATCTGTGCCTGATCTGCTGGCCACAGATGGGAAATGCAATCGTCAAAACACTTGGTTTTGAGGTCGTAGCCTGTCCGCTCCTGTTGTTGGAGCAGACCCAGAATCACATGGGCAAGAGACATAGGCGGTTTACCGAACGAATAGGGAGGACAAACCCGACCCATAGAATTTATATCCTTCTATGCTAATATATGACTAATCATATATGAGACAAGTTTTATAAACTGTTTGCCTGGAGGCAACTGTATGACAACTCAAACTCAAACACTCCGAACCGTTGCTGGAATCATTAATAGTGTAGAAACGCTTGAAGGAGGGGGCTTCCTGGTGCGTCGTCCCTTTCCCAAGAGTAGCTTTTCCGAGTTTGACCCCTTTCTCCTCCTCGATGAATTGGGTCCCGTGAATCAGAAGCCCGGTCAAGCAAAGGGCGCACCGGATCATCCCCATCGTGGTTTTGAAATCGTCAGCTACGTCCTGGATGGACGGCTGGAACACAAGGACTCGGTCGGTCATGCTGGACTGCTCAATCCCGGTGATGCCCAGTGGATGACCGCTGGGGCAGGCGTAGTACATTCCGAAATGCCAGAAGCTGAGTTTACTCGCACAGGTGGGCGCCTGCACGGCATTCAACTCTGGGTCAACTTGCCGCAGCGAGACAAGATGATTGCTCCTCGCTATCAGGAAATTCCATCAGCGCAGATTCCGGTGGCTCAAACCAAAGATGGGGCCGTGACGGTGCGCGTGATTGCGGGAGAAGCGTTGGGGGCGAAAGCGGTGATTGAAACCCGCACCCCGATTATCTACCTGCACTTCACGTTCCAACCGGGAGCCAGCATGGTTCAACCAGTACCGAAAGAGTACAACGCCTTTGCCTATATCCTCGATGGGTCTGGGTTGTTTGGCACTGAGCAGGAACGGGGTGAGGATGGGCAAATGGTGATTTTTGCACCGGATGGTGAGGAAGTGGCGATCGTCAATCCTGCGGATGCTACCCAACCCCTCGATCTACTGCTGATTGCTGGAGTGCCGCTGAATGAACCTGTGGTGCGCTATGGGCCTTTTGTGATGAACACTGAAGCCGAAATCCGGCAAGCGATCGACGATTACCGAAATGGGAGGATGGGACAGATTCATGCTTAACATGCTTCAACACTGCATTACCCAACATCAACTGCTGACCGATATCCGCATCAAGTTATTGCATTTGCATAAACTGTTGTTGGACACAGAGCGTATTCGCTACGAACAAGTGCGCGGACAGGTCTCTAAAGGTGAATTGCTGCAACTGGTGATCAATCACGATCAATTTGCCTGGTTGCATCGCCTTTCAGAATTGATTGTGCAAACTGATGAGTTAATCCACTCAGATGAGCCTGTCACCTCCAAGGCAGTTCCTTTGGAGTTGCGCGAAGCGCTAATCGCTGCTCTCATTGCTGATGTTCGGATTCTACTCACACCTGATGAAGCTGGAAATGACTTTGCTGTGAAGTATGATGCGGCGCTTCAACGCAACCCCGATGTGGTGTTAGCTCATGCTGATTTGGTCACACTGCTAGCGACTAAAAGCAACTAAAGTTCAACTATAAATTGAGCAGTTCGTCCAGATTCAATTGAGTCTGGACGAACTGCTTTTATGCATTGTATTTACCGAATCGTAAGCATTCGCGGCGTGTTCAGGTGGTTATTGATTTCCTAATTCAGCGATTTGGGAATCCGCCCGATTGGGAAAGAAACGTTTGACGGACGATACTGCCTACTCTGATAGTTAATCTACGAACTGATGTACTTCCTAAACGAATTAGGTGCGCCCGATTCTAACTTAAGTTATAGTCAGCCTTCTACTTTGCGATGGCAAGGCTACTCTATCCATCTGTACTGTAAAAGAGTTAACTCGCTATAGACGACAGATGGAAAGCGATCTCCTACATTAAATGTATGCAAACAAAGATGCAGTCAATGGATTGAGCAAGTGAATGGAGCAGAAATGGCAACCTTGTATCGTTGGTTCGAGAACGTGGGTTACGCAGCGAACTTTGCCTAACTTCAGCGCCTATTTCCTAGCCTAACCAACCTTGAATCTTATTTGCAGGATCACGATCAGGCAAATCATGCTCCTTGAGAGCCGTAAACCTGATCGGATTTTCAACCCTAACACAGTGGAGATAAATCTATGACTTCTACCCCCACAGCCACAGCGACAGACCCAATGCTACGCCAAGGCGATTCTGGTGCTGCTGTCACTGAGCTACAACAATTGCTGAATGCGAAGGGAGCAAACATTGCAGTTGATGGAGACTTTGGAGATGCGACTCGCGCCGCAGTGGTTAAGTTCCAGCAGCAGAATCGCATTGCTGTAGATGGCATCGTTGGCCCTCAAACTTGGCAAGCTCTTCGTCGAGGTGCGCCCATTCGACTGACTGATGCAGCCAATTACTACGAGCCATCGAACTACCCCTATCAAAAAACGGCATTTGAATGGTTGCAATCGCAACTCTCTAGTTCAGTGCTAGGGGAATTTGCTCGTCGCTGGCGAAACCTACGCTAACGCAGCAACCCCCGTTCTCAAAGTTATTCAACCCACGTTCAAATTGCTGACGCTGGGAATGCCCTAAATCATCAGGTTTTTCCCAGCTTTTATTGCCAGGTTCCATGTTTGATGCAGATGTAGAAAAATGAACGACGATCGTAGCCACAGTTCCTTACTTGTACCCCCGTCAACTCAAGATTGGATGCAAGGTGTGCTGAGCGCCAAGGTCGTGCTGGTGATGTATGGAGATTATCAAGACTCCAAAAGTGCAGAGGTTTACAAGCTGATTCAAGGGATCAAACGAGAGCTTAATGCTTCTTTTGAAGAAGATTATTTATGCTTTATCTTCCGTCATTTTCCGCAAATACAGATTCATCCTCATGCTCAACGAGCAGCCCAAGCAGCCATTGCCGCCGCCGCCCAGGGACAGTTTTGGTCAATG
Source organism: Phormidesmis sp. 146-12 (assembly GCF_052939495.1). Lineage (NCBI taxonomy): Bacteria > Bacillati > Cyanobacteriota > Cyanophyceae > Leptolyngbyales > Leptolyngbyaceae > Phormidesmis > Phormidesmis sp. 146-12. The sequence goes on from NZ_JBJPHS010000120.1 coordinate 8,039, forward strand.
CACGACACTTTATTTGCTCATCAACAAAATTTGAAGAATGGTTATCTTATCGAGTACGCCAACGATTTAGGGCTTGATATCCCTCGATTTCTGAAAGACTTGTCTAAACAAGTGCATATCGATCGCATCAATGAAGATATCGAAGGCGGAATCCAGAGTGGAGTAACGACTGCTCCAGCCCTGTTTATCAGTGGAATTCGATATACCGGGCGCTGGAAAATCACAGAGTTGATGACCGCCATTGTTTCTGCAAGTTACTAAGCTCTATTTACATCTGACTTGTTTGTTCGTGCGAGTCAGCGATCGAATGCGCGATCGCTAGCTTTTGCCTGTTTTGTTGAACAAATTACCAATTTTTGAACCATGCTAGCAACGACAATACCAACCCTTGAATTCAAGCACAAAGGCTTAACGTGTACTCAATTGCAACAAGTCCTCGACTATATTCAGACTCACCTCGATCGAGACTTGTCGCTGGTCGAACTTGCAGAGACGCTGAATCTTAGCCCGACTTACTTTGCTAGTGCATTCAAACAAGCGATCGACATTTCTCCACACCAGTATGTGATTCAACAGCGGGTGGAACAAGCGAAATCGATGCTGTCGAAAACGGATTTAGCGATCGTAGACATCGCTTTACAAGTTGGCTTCTCCAGTCAAAGCCATCTGACGCAACAGTTCAAGCGCATTACTGGAATGACTCCAAAACAGGTTCGCTAACACGATAAGAATCATTCATAGCGACAAACAGGAGAATGATGATGAAATCGACTACAACACGACGATCAATTTCCAGAATTACCGCAATACTGACTAAAACTACTCTGTCAATCGCCGTCATAACGGGAATATCTGGGATTTTGCGAATGCATCCGGCGATCGCCACTCCTCCACCTCAGCCCTCTCCGATGCTGGTCGCTACTGCCTACACGGATATCACATTGCCAACTTTGAGACGGGGCGATCGGGGTAGAAGAGTGCAAATGTTGCAGCAAATTCTCTCGGATAATGGGTTCTTACATGCCGCCGGAGTCAGGTTGGGAAATCCCAGTGGTGCCGCTGTCGATGGTGTATTTGGTTCGATTACACAGGCTGCGGTGAGAGATTTACAACGACGCTACAACATCTCCGTCACAGGACAGGTCAACCCTGTGACTTGGGAAGTGCTGGATATGCGGGAGAATCCCTATCGATCGCCGCTCCCCTGGAAATCCTATTAATCACTCAGAAAAACTTCCGAAGAAACTCATGAGGAAACTTCTAATGAACAAGATTCTGTCCAGACTTCAACAATCCCCACGAGTCATCTCAGCAACAATCCTACTCAGCCTATTGTTGCTGTTCAGTTTTCCATCCCTGGCTCAAATTAGTCCACAAGTGATTCCCAGAATCGAAATGATTGAAAGTTCTGAAGGAATTCCACCCGCCTACCGTTTAGTCATTAGCCGACCTCAGGACATTGTGTATGCTTTCTGTCCTACGAATTTTGAGCCTGAGTTGAACTATCTACGAAATGTGAAAGTAATTCAGTGTAAGCGTTCTCCCAGGTAACTAGCGGTCAGATCCAAGCACTACATCCACGCACGAGTCAAGGAGACAAAGATGAAGTTTAAAGCAATCAAAGGACATCAGGGAAGCGGAACGGAAGTGAAAGACGCGACTTACGTGGAGGCTGCCCGGTGGGGTAAGTATCGGGGGTGGCGGTATGTTCTGGGGCTGGTGATCATCCTCTTTGCGTGGCTGGTGGTCGGCAGCGTCGGCAGCGCGCTCGTCGCGTTCGCGCTTGACGGTAGAGAGGATTCCGTGGGGAGTTTCCTGGTGATCATGGCGAGTTTTCCGTTCTTCCTCGCGGGAATCCTCATCGCCGTCTCTCTCGTCCACCGCCGCCCCCTCCGGACGCTGATCACGGCGCGGGAGAAGATCAACTGGCATCGTGTCGGTCACGGGTTTGTGGCGTGGTTCGTGCCAATCTGCCTGATCGGTGTGCTGGGACAGTACTTCTTCTATCCCGACACCTTCTCCTTCAACTCCGACCTTGTGACGTTCGCGCTCTTCGTCCCGATCTCACTGGTTCTCACCGCGATCCAGACCACCACCGAGGAGCTTTTCTTTCGCGGATACATCGTGCAGGGCGCGAGCGTTGTTTGGTCCAACCGCGTGTTTCTGGCGATCGTGCCAGCCATAATCTTCACCCTGCCGCATCTCCTCAACCCGGAGGCGATCGCGGGCGGCTGGCTCACGGTCTTTTCCAACTACTTCCTCGTTCCGGGTCTGCTGTGGACCGTAGTCTCGTTGATTGACGGAACCACCGAGCTTGCCATCGGCGTACACTTCGCGAACAACATCGTCGGCTTCCTCCTGTTCAATGCAGCCGGAACCGCCGTGACCACGCCAGCTCTGTTCACCGTCAGCGAGTTCCACGCGACCTACGTGGCGCTATCGGTGCTGGTTGCAATCCCCGTATTCCTGGCGATCGCCTACAAGGTGTTCAAACGCGACGAGGTATCCGAACCCGTTTCCCAGAGCGATCGGATTGGTCGTCGGTGATCTCATCAGTTCGTAAAACCACAAGCAAATTTACCAAAAGACTTCATCATCATGTCTAAAGTTACTTCTAACCATCTACAGGAGCCAGGAAAGACCACCGCCGCAACAAACACAGTCTCCCGTCCGGGCTGGCTCGAAATCGTTGTCGGTCTCGTCGTTTACGCGATCGTTGCGTTCGTCGGTGTCTCGCAACTTAAGCGAATTGGTCTCGACCCCGCAGTCTACGGTCTGATCTTGACTTCATGGACGGGTGTCGCCACCCTAATTGCGTTTGCTGTGGCTGCGCGGCTGCGGATTCCTTCCCTGAGCGCCTTCGGTGTGCGCCGCACCTCTGTTCGCTGGCTCCTGATCGGGGTCGGAGTCGGAGTGGTCGCCTTCGTGCTCAGGGGTTTGGCAGTCTTAGCTTGGATTCGGATCACTGGGGACACGAACAATATCCAGGATGTTTACGTAGATGGCAGTCGAGGCGGGTTGCTGTCTCTGGTTTTAAGCACGGTGTTCATCGCGGTCTTCTCACCCCTCGGCGAGGAACTGCTCTATCGCGGCATCATCACCAACGCGCTGCTGCGCTACGGACCGTTCGTTGGGGTCGTGGGCAGCACTGTGATCTTCGCCCTTATGCATGGGATCAACACCACCTTCCCCGCAGCAGTGGTAGCGGGTCTCGCCACCGCCGAGGTCTTCCGCCGCAGTGGATCGATCTGGTCCGGTCTCGTCGTCCACGTCGTTCTCAACCTGCCCTCGTTTCTAATCATGGTGTTCACCAGCACAGGCTGACCTGGCACCTCCTCAAGTCAATCAGATCTTGCAAGCTGCCTCAGCAGTGCGAGATAGAGTCAAACGTACTAAACAAAGGAACATAATGAATCAGCCCGAATTTTTTGTCACCCCCGGCTATGGGGAACGCCTGAATGAATTGCATTACTCGCAAGCGGTAAAAATTGGCGATCGCGTGGAGACATCAGGCCAAGGCGGGGTGGATGACAATCTGCAAATTCCCGAATCGCTTGCGGATGAGATTGCTCAGGCGTTTCGGAACGTAGAACGAACCTTGGCGACTGCTGGTGCGGGTTGGGAGCATGTTGTCCACATCAATTCTTACCATGTTGGCGGGTTTCCCCCAGAGGTTAACGATGTGATGGTCAAGCTATTTCGTCATTACATGCCCAACCATGCCCCCATTTGGACAGAGGTAGGAGTTGCAGTTCTTGCACTGCCAACGATGCGGATTGAAATCCGCGTTACTGCAATTATTCCGTGAGTTTTGCATAAGCGGCAACAGGGTCATTTGGCAACTACGCTGACGAGAAGGCCGCGGCGATCGGAAAACCGCTCCATTAAAGCATTCACTTGAACAGAGGAGAGATGCAAATGTTAGGCAAAAATAAAGCAATCTTAGAAGAGGCAAACGCGGCGATCGCTGAAGGCAGCAATGAAGGATTTTTGTCATTCTGCGCCGACGATGTGGAATGGATATTTGTAGGCGACAAAACCCTTAAAGGGAAAGAAGCCGTTCGCCAATGGATGGCAACGACATACGTAGAGCCGCCAAAGTTTATGGTTGCCAACTTAATCGCTGAGGGTGATTTTGTTACGGCACTCGGCGACATCACAGGCGACATTACAATGAAGGACGAGGACAGGAAGGCGGCTCATTACTCGTACTGCGACATCTGGCGCTTTCGCGGCAGCAAGATTGTCGAATTAAGGGCTTTCGTTATCAAAACCGAGGTCAAGGATGAAATCAGTAGCGCGGCGTAGCAAACTCGATTGCGCCTTCAACAATGCTTGATCAACTCTCTTTTCAAATCATTGCACGAACAATCAATTGAGCACTTTGACAAAATCATGTCAGTTAACGTGCGCGGACTGTTCTTGTAAATGAAATATGAATTCAATAAATGATAGTCAACTCTACAGTTTTAAGGTGGTGAATAAAATGATTCAGTGCAAAGATTTTGCGCCTCGGATTACTGAACGGGAACCCTTCGGCGGAGCTGCCGAGTATGAATCCTTCTTTGAGGTTGTGAGTGCTGTCAATCAGTGGATCGAAAGTACAACGATACAGATGATCAATGTTGAGACCTTTGTTTTACGCGATCGCATCGAAGGCACAAGTGATGGGGTCTACGGAGTGACGACCAGCAATGGTTTCTACCCAGTGATGATCAGTCAAGGCATTACAATCAACTGCTTTCAATGTGTGCGCGTCTGGTACAGAGAATAAGCTTCATCGGAAATAGTAGGAGTGAACTTTAGACTTGCGTTTTCGGGTTCTCGTCAAACTAAGCGAATCTCAAATGAAACGATTTACCTTGTTTACTTTCTTGTATCTCGCGCTGGGAGTTTGTCTGACCGCGAACACTGCGTAAAGCGAAGCTACCGCGCTTGGATATCCGAATCTGCCTTCGAGTCTTCAAACCAGCTTGTTCATCAATGCGGGAGCATCCTACCTCGTTTGTCTCCTCAGTACCTTCCCATTTTGGCCGGAGACGACGATCCGTTTCTATCGCAGCCGCAATTCAGCGGTCATTCTACCCTGGTTGGTGATTGGGGTGAACATTGTTTATTCAGAGTCAGAACTGGACGATGGAAGCCATTCTACGAGCGTTTTCGAGGCTATTAGTGGTCTTAGTGTTTGCAGAAATCATTGTGATTACATGGCGAGTGAATTCTGAACATTCATAGCTAAATCGGATGATACTGAAACGAACTTGCTCTTCACCATAAGAATCTGGAAGAAATCAAGGATTGGAACTCAGTACACTTCAGATCAACACAACGCGATCGACTCTCCCTTCAAACGACTGCACCAACAATCGATCGCGCACATTGACCTAGCTTTACTGCAACTGAAATGAACGATCGCACATGAGGACTTTTCAACACAGAGGAATGAATATGAAGACTTGGATTTCGATGCTGCTAATTTTAGCAAGCGTGAGCTTGTTCGGGTGCGACGATCGCAAATCGAAAGAACAATTGAATAGCACAATGAACAGTTGGATTGGTCGAGATATCAATGAGTTTGTTCGCAAATATGGTACACCCACGACAACGCTCACGTTACCCAATGGGAACACCATCTATTCCTACAAAACGGATCGAGAACAGTCGTTTAAGCAGCCGATCTCTGTGAATGAGTCTCGGAACCGTCGAGGCGAGAGAAATACGGTGATTACCGGAGGCAACACGATTGTCGATCGTGATTTCTGTGAGATTGATGTCGAGTTCGATCGCTCTAGAGAAATTCGATCCTGGCGCTATGAGGGTGATTCTCCCAAACATTGCAAAATCAAAAATCTGCCAAAACCGCTCCAGAAGCAACTACAACAAGACGGCATTCTTCCGTAGGTCACTATGTTCAACACTGCAAAATCACGACGAGAAGGACTGAAATTCAACCGCTTTGGATTTCGACTCCCATTGCAAAAGAGACCGCTGCGCCGTGCAGCCCTTTTCGCTCTCGCGCTACTCTTTACCACCCATTTCGCCTCCGCTTGCACGGAGTCCACAGCAATGATGCCTACTACAATCACCTATCCTGAAACCAAGCGAGTTGATGTTGTCGAAAAGCTTTTTGGACAGACGATCGCTGACCCCTATCGCTGGCTAGAAAACGATGTCCGCAACGATAAGGAAGTCGCCGCCTGGGTCGAATCGCAGAACAAAGTCACCAACGATTATCTCGATAAGCTACCGGGTCGAGATATCTTCAAGGATCGACTGAAGCAGTTGTACAACTATGAGCGGTTCTCTATTCCGGTCAAAAAGGGTGGACAGTATTTCTACCTCCATAATTCCGGACTTCAGAGCCAACAGGTTCTCTATGTCCGCGACAGCGTGGATGGCGCAGGGCGCGTCCTGATCGATCCCAATACCTGGGCAAAGGATGGGGCGATCGCACTTGCCGAGTGGTCAGCTTCCGACGACGGTAAGCGCGTGGCTTATGCGGTGCAGGATGGCGGCACGGACTGGCGCACGATTCGGGTGCTGGACGTAAACACGGGCAAGGTACTCAACGATGAAGTGAAATGGGCAAGGTTCACCAACATCTCATGGACTAAGGATGGGTCTGGCTTTTTCTACAGCCGTTATCCTGAGCCGAAGCAGGGCACCGAATCGCAAGCGAGCGTAGCCAACCATGCCGTCTATTTTCACGCGATCGACACCCCCCAGGCACAAGATCGACTGGTCTATACAAACCCGGATCAGCCGAATATGCTGCATTCTTTGGGCATCACCGAAGATGGGCGTTACGTCGCGATCGTTTCCACGCCCGTTTCAATCGGCAACACACTGACCCTGGTGGATCTCCAGAGCGCCGACTGGAAACTCCACAAGCTGGTCGATAATCTTGATGATTCATGGCTGCTCGTCGGCAATGTGGGGACAAAGTTCTTCCTCATGACTAGCCAGGACGCGCCGCGCTCCAAGGTGGTGACGATGGACATCGCCGCTGCCGACCCAGTAATCCGGGATGTGGTGCCAGAGCAGAATTCGGTTCTGCTCAATGCGTCGCTGGTCGCTGGACGGTTACTGATCTCTTACATGGCTGACGTGAAGACGGAAGTTCGACGCTACACGCTAGATGGCAAGGCTGATGGTATGGTGAAACTGCCGGGTATCGGCACCGCTGGCGGTTTTAAGGGCGACCAGAGCGATCCAGAAACCTTCTTCGTCTTCACCAGCTTCAACACTCCGGGCGTGATCTATCGATACGATGTCGCCAGCAACACGGCGCGGGTGTGGGCACAACCCAAGGTAGCGATCGATCTCAACCGGATCGCGATCGAACAGCGGTTCTACACCTCGAAGGATGGCACCCGTGTCCCGATGTTCATTGTTCGGCGCAAGGATGTTACCAGTTCGGCACCGACCATACTCTATGCCTATGGAGGCTATGGAATCCCCCTGGTTCCCGCTTTCTCGCCGGATCTTCTGGGGTGGGTCGAACAGGGCGGGGTGTATGCTGTTGCTAACATTCGCGGCGGCTCCGAATATGGCAAGGCATGGCACGAAGCGGGTCGTCGTCAGAACAAGCAGAACGTCTTCGACGATTTCATCGCAGCGGGCGAGTATCTGAAGGCGCAGAGCATCACGCCCCACAACGGCTTGGCGATTCAGGGCGGATCGAATGGCGGACTCCTGATTGGCGCAGTGGTCAATCAGCGACCGGATCTGTTTGCCGCCGCACTGCCCCAGGTCAGTGTCATGGACATGCTCCGCTTCGACCAGTTCACGAGCGGGAAAACGTGGGTAGACGAGTTTGGGTCTCCAGCACAGGAAGCGGATTTCCGTAACCTCTTGAACTATTCGCCTTATCACAACATCCAGTCTGGCAAGGACTATCCCGCGATCCTTGCCACCACTGCCGACACGGACGATCGCGTGGTGCCGGGACACACCTTCAAATACGTCGCCGCGCTTCAGGCAGCGGAGATTGGAGACAAGCCCCACCTTGCCCGCATTGAGACGCGCGCAGGACATGGAGCAGGCAAGCCCATCGACAAGATTATCGAGGAAACGGCAGATATGTGGGCTTTTGCGGCTCACTGGACGGGGTTGAATGTCGGGGCTGGGAAATAAACGGGCATGAAGTAACGCAGAAGATCAACCTGCGGTCTGAAAATCGATTTCGTGTCTACCCAGTATTCTGATGTCTCTGGAGATTGAATCAATGGCAGTTTTGAAACAATTTGGGATTCTATTTGTGTTGGGCAGTGCGGGAATTGCGATGTTTACAATTACGTCGGTTCCATTAGTTGAGCAACAGTTGGCAAAACTGTCTCCAGAACTACTGGCAAAAGTTCTGCCACTGTGGGTTTTAATGCTGCTGCAAGCACTACAGTATACAGTTCCACTGGCAATCAGCATTCTGATCGGAATTGGCTGTGCCTATCGCGTTGGATTACGCTCACATTTGATTGACTACTGGGTACTTCATACCCCTAAGATTCCATCTTCTGTCATTGAGATGAAATGGAGCTTGGGTGTGGGTGCAGCGACAACGATCATTCTCCTGTTGCTCGATCAGTTCATGAAACCTGCTCTACCTGAAGCGCTACAGGCATCCCATCACACAGAGCCGAATTGGCTAAGTTCGCTTACAGCAATGCTTTATGGCGGCATCACTGAGGAAATTCTGATGCGCTGGGGCTTAATGTCGCTGCTTGTTTGGATAGCGTGGAAGGTGTTAAAACAGGGCATTACGTTGCCAAGCCAAGGGATTTACCAGGGTGCGATCGTTCTAGCCGCGTTGGTATTTGGACTTTTACACCTGCCCGCAACTGCCGCGATCGTTCCACTCACTCCGCTTGTGATTATTCGGGCGATATTACTCAATGGGATTGCTGGCATTGCTTTTGGTTGGCTCTTTTGGCAATACTCGCTTGAGGCTGCGATGTTATCCCACGTCAGCTTTCATGCCTTTTCCTTTGCTCTCAGTTTTTTGCTGGCAAGATTTGTCTAAGCTTTTCTCTAAAGCGATTTCATCAGCAAACTCGATTGTGCCTTTAACAGTGCTGGAATCGATCTTGTTGTTACACCACTGCATGAACAAGCGATCGCTCAGATCTTGCACCATTCTCAAGAAGGGGTTGCCAAATCGCCAGAAATCTGAA
>NZ_JBJPHS010000121.1:0-17043 GCF_052939495.1 Phormidesmis sp. 146-12
GCCGCTCCCCACCCCCGCTACCGCCGCCCACCGGGTGGGGCTGGTGTGGGATGCAAAGGTTAAGCGATCGACCGTTACGCCCTGGTCTCTCCGCGTTCCGGTCGTACCTCCCTCCCTCGCTGCGTTCCCCCGGCTGCACTGGCATGATCGCCCACCTCCCTAGGGTCGGTCGGCTCCTCTCGTGAAAGGCTGATCACTGGTCGCCTGCGGCTCCCTAGTCACAGCGTCGCTACGCGGCTGTATGCCGCAGGCGCAATCGCGAAAACGCGCCCTTCTTTCTCGCGTTGACGCGCTTTCATTTTCGCTACGCTACGCCCACACTGCGGCAGTATCGCACGGCTACCGAACCCCGTGCGCTGCCTACGCTTGGGGGCTTCGCTAGGCGATGGAAGAAGGAGAGAGAAGAGAGAAGAGAAGAGAGGAGGAGAAAGGTATCGGCTTTCTTTTGTCAAGGGTCTGGGGCTTCGTTTGTGGCGTGTTTGTGGTTGTTCTTGTGGCGTGTTTGTGCTATACTTGGGTCAGTTGCTTGGTTCTGGCTGTGGTTTCTTCTTCTTCTCTTCCTGTCTCGGTTTCTTCTGCTCTGCCGTCTTTCCCCGTTCTGGGGTTCAGCGGCTCTCGTTCGGTTGTGCCTGCGGTGCTGGCTCCGGTGGTTTCGGCTGCTGTGCGTTCGGGCTTGCCCGTGTGGGTGGGGTGCGCCGCTGGCGTGGACTCCGCCGTGCGTTCGGGTGTGGGCGCTCGGTCTTTGCGGGTGTTTTCGGTTTCAGGTGGCGGTCGGGGTGCGTTTGCGGCTCGGTCTTCCGCCTTTGTCCGGGCCCTGGCTGGGGCGGGTGGGGCGCTGTTTTCGTTTCCGTCTTCCGCCTGCCCCGCGGGGCTGCTGCCGTCTGCGTCCTCGTCCCGTGCGTTCTGTGGGTCGGGGTCGGGGTCGTGGGCTTCTCTGTCGCTGGCGGTGGGGCTGGGTGTGCCCTGCTTTGTTTGGTTGCCCGCTGGGGTTTCCGCCCCCGCGGGCTGGGGGCTGGTGGGTTGTGGCGGTGGGTGGTGGTCGGTGGGTGCTGGCGCAGCTCAGTTGTCGTTGCTGGCGTAGCGTTCTGCGGGGTTGCCCCCGCCCCCCGCCTCGGCGGCTTCGCCGCCAGCGGCGGGGCATGGGCAGAGAAATAAATATCGTAATTGTGCTTTACTCTGTAGCGTAATCACGGTATAATTAAGGAAGTTCAGACAAAACAAAAGCCCCAACACTTTGCACGGCGGCGGGGCTTTCTTATCCATCAAGGACAAACATACTATGACACGTTGCATCACGACTAATCTAATTCTGACTTCCGAGGACGAACTACGGCTCAGTGTCTCTGACCTGACTCAAAGCGTCGCCATCCACACCGGGGATTACAAAGATTCAACCTCCATCTCCTTCGAGATTGCCCACATCGCAAAGCTTGAGGAAGTGCTGATGCTTCTCTGGGCAATGAAAGAGGAGGCAGAGAACAGGATTGAGCGGCGGTTGGTGGAAGTGGTTGGAACCGCTGAGGACTACGAACTGATTTTCTAATCCCCAGAACGGGCCAGCCTTCTGGCCCCTACTCACCTACCCCACTCGAAACCATCATGAAACTGAACGAATATCCACCCGCTATTGCCAAGTGCCAGCACGAACTTCTCAAGCTCGAAGCCCAAGTGCGACTCCACAAGGAAAAGATCGAGAGCCTGACCGCAGCAGCCGATCGAGAAATCGCCTTCGATGGCACATTGAAAAATGACCAGCAGCGCAAGGCGAAGAGATTTGAAATCCTTACCGAAGACGACACCTACGAGCTTGCGATGACGCAGCTTGGGCGGCTCGAACTCGATCGCGCGGTGCATCAGATCGAATTGGAATTGATGAAGAATACCTTCTCAGTTCTCAAACTTGCCCAGCGAGAAGCAATCGCCCGGATGGAATCCACGATCGCAGCCTGATTTTCAGCGCACACCGGGAGTAGCGCCCCGGCTCAGAGGAAAAAACGATGTTGAATTTTGTAGTAGCTTTCACGATCGCAGTCCATACCTTCGAGACTCCCCGCCAAAAGTGGTGCTGGGAAAATCCAGAGCAGTGCAAGGCGGAGTACGTTTGCCGTAGCCCCGAAGACTGCGAAAACGTGAGGAGGAATGGGGTTTGTGTTTATGAGGATGGTTCTGTCGGTGGCTGCTTAGATGCCGACGTGAAAAAGTAGAGACGATCGTGGGGGCCTCTCGCCCCCACACCCCACCCCTAGAACATGGAGAAAAGGATGGAACTAACTAGCAACCGCAGCAAAGGGCTAAATGCCTACCTCGCACCCATCAAGCCAGATGGGAAAGCAGACCTGACCTTGGCTATGTACGGCACACCGAAAACTGACGCAGACGAGGACAAAGCCCATCGCTCGAAGCGCCACACCGTGGTGATTGATGAGGCAACTTTGGCTGATGGCTACTACCAATACAAGGAAGCTGGGGGAGCCGACTTTAACAAGGCTAGGTACGGCTGGCTCGAAATCAAATCAGGCAAAATCATCAGCGAATTCGATAAGGCAGAATTCGAGATTGCTTTCCTGATTCACTAATCCAATGCACGATCGCGGGAGTCGTGCCCCGCACATCACCCAGGGAGAGAAATGATAGCCTTAGAGCGTAGTTGCGCCCCAGATTCAACCGTGGACAGAGTAGAGATTTACAAGAATCGCATGGACTCACTGGGATGGACTGCCTACCAGCTTGCTCAGGAAGTAGCCAAGCTCAGGCAAGGACGGGGCGAAGACACCAACCGCACGAAAATTCAGAGCAGCATCGATCGGGCATTGAAGGAGCCAGATGGCAGGGCTTCTTATATAAACGATGACATCGTGAAAGCTTTGGGCGGCGAGATTGTGATCAGGTGGCAAAGTTTTGAGGAAGTGAAGCTATGAAACTGTTGCTGATCGACAAGGACAATACGCTGATTTTTCCGACTCATAGCAAATTCGTGGATGCGCCCTGGCATCAAGCGCCCATCCCCGGCATGGCTGAGAAGCTCGATCGCTACATTGCCGATGGCTGGAAGATTTGCATCATCTCCAATCAGGGAGGGATTGAGGCAAAGCATAAATCCCTAGCCGAAGCCTTCTTAGAATTCAGATTTTGCCTAGACACAGGTTAGAGAAGCATTCTTCTGTCCGGATTTTGAAGGGCTGGAATGTTGGCAGATTTGGGCTGACTGTACCCCAGAACATCGAATTATCCACAAAAACGAACGGGTGCTAGTAGCAAGTGGCATTGATGGAGGGAGCGCCGATGGCTACAGGTCGATCGTTGATCCATCAGAAAACTTTCGCAAGCCAGGGCCAGGAATGCTGAAGCTGGCGATCGACAACCACCCCTCAGATCGAATTCTCTATGTGGGAGATCGCCCAGAGGATGAGGGGGCAGCGGCAGCGGCAGGGATTCCCTTTAAGTGGGCGCACGAATTTTTAGGAGAGTAAAAGTGGCAACCCTAAATACAGAAATACTGGATGCAGCCAACGCAGACGGCCTACTTCCTAAGCGGCTGACCGCCAACCAGAAGCTATATCTGCATAAGTCGGTTTTGACCGCCAACCAGATTTACTGGGCGATTTCAGAATCGGATGGGCTTGATGTTGAGCAACTCAAAAAAATCTTAGATTTGAATGAGAACACGGTGAAGCAATTTACCCGCTGGCTGATGGCCAAAAAGGCGATCTACAACGAGGAATACGGGATGGAAGGAAGAAACGTATTCTTTACCAGCCGTCATCACACTAATTTGAAAAAGAAGTAGCTATAAGCCCTGCCGCTTAATGCGTTCAGCAATCACATTCAGAATCACGGCAAGTTCGGCGGGGGGGGCCTGGTTGATCTGCACCACGATCGACCCTCTGATTTGGTTGTTCCCAAATACCACCGACAGACCGTTATCTGCTTGCTTGCCTATGAGTTTCTCAAGCAGGGCGGACTGATCCTCGTCGGGGAGATCATCGACCAAATCGAGCAGAGTTTGCAGCGTGGGGGCTTTGTGATTCTGGGTCACGATCGATACTTGTGAAACTTCTAAATCTGTAACCGGGGCGTTTTTCATTCTGGTTTTTCGATGCACGGCAGGTGGGCCAGGGAACTGCAACCCTGAGTATGCACGGATACACGAGCATCTCAACCAGCATTCTTACGCAGAGAGTAAAAGTGAATCAGCCTGCCGGAGTCGATCGGCTATAGCGAGAAGCAACCCAGCCATGTCTGCACTACTCAAATGGTCAAGAGAAATTTCAGGTGAGATGACACTTCCCGCCATCAGTTGGCAGAAATAGCGCCGCGCACCTGGCTTAAGCTCCTCTGCCCCATTAATTAAGCGCTCCAGAACATCACAAGACGGATTGGCTCTACCCTTCCGAAACTCGCTGATATATCCCTGGCTAACTTTCGATACTTCAGCGAGGCGGTTGCCCTTAATGCCGTAGTGATTGAGGGTGCTGTCAAAGGATTTATGGATCATCTTTGCCCGAAGTAAACTATATTTACTGTGGGAGAATTTTTCAGGCTCTAACTGAATGTTCTCCCATCTTATCCTGTCTTGAATTGAGATGTATGGAATCAGCCAAAACGCAGACAAGGCAACGAATTGAAAGCCCCTTCTATGCCCTGACGTGGGATCGGGCACTGGAAGACTTTGAGGACGGGCTACTGACCCCACGGGGGCTAATCTACGCCTACTTCGCAATCAAGCTCCGCCCAGGCACAGAGGAATCGGTGGAGGTCGATGAACTCTGCCAAATGCTGGGCATCCACGAGGCCACATACTACCGCGCGATCGGGGGGTTGAAAGCAAGAGGAAGGCTGAACGTAAAGCGGGGTCAAATGACCGTTGGAGTGCCTCAAATCCGCCCCCTGAAAGCGTTCTCGCAGATGTGCGAATTTGACTCGCAGAATTGCGAAAACGACTCGCAGAATTGCGACTCAGACTCGCAGAATTGCGAATTGAACTCGCAGATCTGCGACCAGCACTCGCAAACGTGCGAAAACGGAAATCAACTCAACGCCAATGCTGACGAGGTTTCTCGCAGATCTGCGAATGTACCAAACAGATCTAGAAATGAAATACCAAACAAACAAACACAGAAGGTTCCCCCCACCCACCCTGTTGATCCGGCCAGCCCGATCATTAACGAGAAGGGATTGGTGCAAGATTCAGATCCACTAGAAGGGGAAGTAAACGCTCTCCTAGAGATGATTTCGGAAGCAGTAATCCCGAACAAAACAATTGCCGAAACAATTGCTCAACTGCATCTAGAGCAAAGTTCCGCCGCCGCCGCCGAGAATGTGCGAAATGCCCTTAGCAGCCTCGCAGAGCAGCAGCAGCGGGGAAATGTGCGAAATCCCGGAGGATTCCTAGTAAGGGCACTGAAGGACGGATTTACAGCGAATCAGGCAAAGGTAGAGGCAAGGGAGAAGCGATCGCAGTCTGAATCGGTAGAAAAACCCCGCCGCGCCCCAGTGATGAATGAAATCTCTGCCCAAATTGATAGCTGCCTGCTAGCTGATCACCGGGATTGGGCGATCCACAAGCTTCGATCGCTGTGGGATGAGGGATGGCAAGACTTCGTAGAAGAGTTGCTCCAGCTGCGCCGGGATTGGAATTTCAGCCTCACCAGCACCGGAATTCAGGAGGGAGAGCATGGTTAGCAAGTTCCAAATCGGCGATCGAGTGACCATCCTGCTCACGGGCGAGAGCGGAGAAGTTATCGGAATCTGGCGCAGGGAAAAGCCCAACGGAAAAGAGAAGTGGGTTTATCGGATGCAGGGCCTAAATCGTTTTGGCGCTTGCTGGTGGAGCGAAGAACAGATAATTCGCGGGGAGGTGAGGCATGGATAGCGCCGCCAAGATTCTGCAAGGTTTCCAGCTTTCCCTAGTGCCCGACATCCCACCGACCCCCATTAGCAATCCATCATCCCCAGAACAGGAATTTAGGATGAGCGATGTAGTGAGGTTGCGTGGCGGAAGCCCCTTCTATCACCAGAGCCGAACCTATCCAACTGGCGTAATCGTAACGAGCAACATTCCGAAAATTGGCTATGGCATCAATCTAGGCAACAGGGCGGGCCAGACCTGGTACACGGGCGAGTGGTTGGAGTTTGCCGATCGACCAGCCGCACCAGCGCCGGAGCCAGGTAGGAAGCGCCGCTACTCCAAGAAGGGCGAGGCAAGCGGATGGATTGAGGAGCGGTGGGGCAACAAAGCCAGGAAGCGACAAAGCCTAAGCCTTTACTTCTGCTGGGAGGAGGACGATCAGGGGGAACGACGGCGACGGCGAACCTACATTCCTGCAAACCAATGCCAGCAGATCACGGCAATGGTTCGCGCGGGGAAGCCAGCGGCTGAGATCGCGGCATCAATCCATAAGCGAGGCAGTGAGCATCACTACGATCCAAAGCTATAGGACAGTGACCTACTGACCTATAGGACAACAGGACAACAGCCAAGATCTAGACAGGAAAAGACTTGGCGTGTATTGCGTGGAAAAAGTGAGGCGAACAGATGTACAACCACAACATTCAATATCGACAAACAGGGCAAGGGGCAGCGACCAGGGCACAACTGATCAAACATCTTGGCAATGAGCCAGTGAGCCGGGAAGAGTTGATGGAGCGCAGCGGGCTGACCTACGACCAGGTGCGGCGGCAGACAAAGAATCTGTCGATCGCGAACCTAATCATTTCTAGAATTGAGGGTGGTAAGCGGCTCTACTCCCTGAGAATCAGTGTTTGCCTGGTAGCGGGGCTAATTGGTTGGGCAGTAGTTCAGGGGGGACATTGTAAGGAGTCCCAGTGCAAATCCCCTTCAGCAGCTTCACTAGCCCAATTACAGAAAGCTTTGAGTCCACGGCAGGCCTAGTTATCAGCAGTGCCCTAGGCGCAGGCTTTCTCGTGCCAACCACCACCAGCTATCGATTCAGCGGTAGTGGCGTGAGCTTGACGAATCTCAGCAGCGGGGCAGGGCAGAGAGTGATCCAATCTGTGATCGGCAACTTCAGCCGGGGCGATGCCGGATGGGGCCTGGATACCAACGGCTACATTGAGGCAGCACTCACTGGAAATGGCTACCTAGGGAGTAATAACGATTGGCGGGGGCTAGAAATCACCCTGGACAACGACGCGCTTAGAGTGGGCGGGTGGTTTGCCGCAGCGCCAGGGGGAATCACGATGGATGCCTACGATCGCAATGGCAACCTGGTAGAGAGTGCAAGTTTCGGCAGTGGGACAGCAGCGACCTGGCAGGATAATTTCTTCGGGCTGGAGCAAGCCAACGGCATCAAGCGAATCAAAATCACTGGCAGCTATGTCTGCCTGGATGATTTCGTATTCGAGGGCGGAAGCACACCCCCACCAGCCGCCTCGATCGCTGGAGCCGGGAAGCTGGAGGGAGACGGCGGCAGCAGTACGTTATTTTTAACGATCAATCTCTCAGCAGCCAGCGCCCAGGTGGTGACCGTGAACTATGCCACCAGCAACGGCACAGCCAGCGCGGGTTCTGATTACCTGTCCAGCGCCGGACAGATTACTTTTCTACCAGGTGAGACCAGCAAAGCGATCGGCGTGTCTGTTCTGGGGGATGTGGAGTTTGAACCAGATGAATCATTCAGCGTCGTGCTGAGTAATCCAGTAGGAGCCACGATCGCAACCGCAACGGCGACGGGCACGATCACAAACGACGACGCAGCCCCGCCACCGCCTGTAAGCGTGGGTATTGCTGGGATTAGCCAAAATGAGGGCAATGGCGGCAGCTCGTCACTTTTTGATTTTGTGGTCAGCCTCAGTGCAGCCAGCGCCCAGACAGTAACCCTGAACTATGCGACCAGCAACGGCAGCGCGATCGCGGGTTCAGACTACACAGCGGTAGGTGGATTCGTAAGCTTTGCAGCAGGGGAAACCAGCAAGATCATCAGCATCTCTGTTCTGGGGGATGGAATTGTAGAGCCGGATGAATCCTTCAGTGTGATTCTCAGTAATGCAATCAACGCCAGCATCAGCAATGGCAGCGCGATCGGCACAATCCTGAACGATGACGTTGCAGCGCCACCACCCAGCATCAGCATCATTGCCCTCAATCCCCAGCAGTACGAGGGCAACGCAGGCCTAACGCCCTACTATTTCACCGTGAATCTGAGTGCAGCCAGCAGCCAAGTGGTGAGTGTGAGCTACACGAGCCTGAATTCATCAGCCACCAACAGCGACGGCGACTATACCGGAGCCAGCGGAATCCTAACGTTCAACGCTGGCGAAACTTCCAAGGGAATCACCATCAACGTCAACGGCGATCGACGGATTGAAGGGGACGAATCCTTCGTGATGGGAATTTTCAACGCAAGCGGGGCAAACATCGGCACAACCAGCGCGACAGCGACTATCCTCAACGATGATCAGCGCGAGGTGAAATCAGACTTTACTGGCGATCGACGGAGTGATCTGGTTTGGCGAAACCTGAACTCTGGCCAGAATTTGATCTGGGGCAGCGCCCAGGGGGGGCAGAGTGCAGCATTGCCCACGGTTGGGGGAACCTGGCGGATCAGCACCACGGGCGATTTCAATGCAGACGGGCAGGCTGATTTAGTCTGGCGGGACTACGCCACGGGGCAGGCTGTGATCTGGCTCATGAATGGCACAATTCTGAGCCAGGGGATAGCGCTAACCACGATCGGGATGGAGTGGCAGATCGAAGGCTCTGGCGACTTTAACGCAGACGGGCAGAGTGATCTGGTGTGGCGCAACTACAGCACTGGAGAGAATGCAATCTGGCTAATGAACGGCACAGCGCTAGGCTCGATCGTCAGCCTCAGCAGTGTGCCCACAGAGTGGCGCATTGATGGGGTAGCAGATTTCACCGGAGATAATCAGCCGGATCTGGTCTGGCGCAACTACAACACCGGGGAAGTTTACGTGTGGCAGATGGCAGGCACAACCTATCAAGGCTCGATCCTGCTCACCACCCTGAACGATGCCAACTGGCATATCAGCGCCGTAGGCGACTACAACGGCGACGGGCAGAATGATCTGGTGTGGCGCAACTTTGCCACCGGGGAAACCTATCTGTGGCGCATGGACGGCACAGGGGTTCAAGGGATCGACAGTCTGGGTGTAATAGGTTTGGACTGGGAGCTAACCTAATTCAGTAGGTTTGCGGTTCCCCCCAGAACAGCTTGGTCAGTACCAGTTACTCACTGATTAGTAATTGGTGCTGATTTGTGCTGAAAACCTTAAATCGAATCCTAGACAAATTTGGGCAGATTCTACGGAGAATCCTTGATGCACCCTCCTACTACGAGCGGCTGGAGACTGACAGAGGGGAAACTGAAGCGAGATACAGAGAGCTGGTGGAAAGAACAGGCACGATAGTAGCCCCAGAAACAACCGAGCCTGAGCTAATCCCGACCCCAGTAGTAGAAATGATCGAAGTCCCGATCGAATCACCCCCCACCCCGCAAACACCACAGGACAATAGGACAATGGCTTGCACTGTCCTACAGGACAACAGGACAGTAATCGAAACTCATGAACCAGAGAATCGAGAACAGCGACGCGCCGAGGTTTTCGCAGCCCTGGACGAAGCCAGCGCCTACGGAGTGAGCAGTTACGAAGGGTTAATCGGTTTCGTACGCGATCGCACTGGAAAGGGTTGCAGCAAACGAATGATCGTTCGCTGGAGAAACCTTAGAGAGTCGGTGGCATGAGCGGGTTTCGCACGGCTGAAGCCGAGCGAGTGGCAGAAGGGCTGCGATCGGGGCAGTCGCTACTACTTTTGGGTGAGCCTGGAGCCGGAAAGACTGGCGTGGGGCTGATGGTGATGGATCAGCTTAAGGCTAATTACACCGTGGGGATGGTTCGGTATAGCTCCACCGCGATCGAGCTTCTCCGGGAGCTGTGCGAGCAGGTGGGAGTAGGAACCACCACCGCAAGCGACAAAAACCTAACTGCTGCACAGTTGAGGGCTGAACTACTGAAGGAGCTAACTAAGCCCCAGCGATTGCTGATTGCCGATGATGCCCACAAGTGGCCAGCGGCTCTGAAGGACTGGCTCCAGCAACTCTGGCGGCGAGGCGGGCTACTGCTAGTGCTGGCCTGGGAGCCACCAGCCAAAGATATTTTTACCAAGCTGCCAGTGATGCAGCTTGAGGCTATCAGCGACAGCCAGATCCGTGAGCTGATGCAGGAGGAGGCAAAGAAGCAGGGAATCACCCTATCAGTGGCGGAATTGGCCACACTCCAGGGAAAAGCCGGAAACAATCCCGCGATCGCGCAGCGGGTAATTAAGGAAGCAGCCTTGGGGCTGACGGAAACCAAGAGTGCAGGCCACTATCAGTACATCGACGGCACACCCTTCCTAATCGTCTCAATCATGATGCTGGGTAGCATCCGCCTGATTGGGCTTGGGCTTGGGGATAAATCCCTATACGTCATGGGAGGCATCCTCACGATCGGCGGGTTAGCGCTGAGATCAGTGCTGTACATCGCGAATCGGGGAGCGTCGGGGCGAAAATTATGAGGCTTCTAGTCCGTACCTGTTCTGGGGGTTGATTTTAAATTTTTCAAGATTTCATATACGTCTCCGAGAAACACGCTTTTTTAATTGATTGTGAAAGGCTTAAAACGGTTGATTTTGAAAGTTGATTTTTCGTTGTGATGGATGCGATCGAGGATTTGAATGATGTGGATATGGTGGGTGATGGCGTGGATGGTTGCGTGGGTTGCGTGGGTAGTAGCGTGGGTTGCGTGGGGGGTGACGATCGTAATTCATGCAATGTGGTGGGTGGTGATGAAGATCTGGTGGAGCTTTGTTAGAGCAGTAAGGAAAACAACTTAGATGATGAGCATCACTCACGCAGCGCTCTCACTCACAGTTACCTCGATCGCGTTGGGCACAGCGAATCCGTGGGTAATGGTGGCAGCAGGATTAGGATCACAGCTTCCTGATTTGGATAGTACAGAATCTTGGTTTGGTCGATCGCTGTGGCCCATCGCGGCATTAATTCAGAGCAAGTTCGCGCACCGGACAATCACCCACTCCTTTGCCTCGACCGGAATTGTGCTGATTGCAGCAGCTCCCCTAGCTCTGATTGATTGGCAGCTATGGGCAGGGGTGACGATCGGGCAATTCATGGGGTGGTTTGCAGATTCATTTACCAAATCTGGAGTAGCGGCATTCTGGCCCAACCCAGCGCGGCTAGTTATCCCTGGTAATCCTAGAGTTAGGCTAGGGACAAACACCCCCGCGGAGTATTGGGTTTTGTCGATCGCCTGCTTGCTGCTGATTTGTATGTTGAATATCAACAGCAACGGCGGGATGAGTGAGCAGTTTGAGCTTGCATTCTTCAGCAACAGCAACACAGCAGCAGACCAATTCCACAAGCACGGCTACAGACGAACGGTGTCGATCGACATCGAGGGCATCAACATCAACACCAGCCAATCGATCACAGGGCGATTCACTGTGATTGAAGCTACAGCCCAGGATGTGATTGCAGAGTCTGGGGAAACCGGGAAGCTGTACAAGATTGGGGCAGCGCCGGACGTGCAGATCCGACCGACCAAGCTAAAGACCAGTTTGGGGGATGCGATTAAGGTGACGGCTGAGGAAGCTGTACTCAGAGAAATCAGTATCGGGGAATGGCTCGATCGACTGCCGCCGAAGGCTTATATCAGTGGCTCACTGCTGCTTGAAGAAATGGCGGAAATCAAGTTACAGCCGGAGCTTGAGGCTTATCCATCAGTGAGAGCAGCGGGACAACTAGAACTATCCAATGCCAGACCAGGGCAGCTTGAATCCTTGCGGGATGCGTGGATTCTCAGGGGCAAAGCGATCGTCAAAGTGAGGGGCACATGATTGAGGGAATTTGGGCAGAAGATTACTACCTGGAAATGACAGAGGAGGAAGGATGAAAAGGCTAATCGCGATCGGGTTTTTACTGGGCGGCTGCACGGCTCAGGCTCAACCCCAACCAACCCCCGCAGCTTCCCCCGCAGCTTCCCCGGCTGGAGTCATCACCAGCACTCAGGGACGGGCAGAGGGGCAGAGTCAGGGGCGGTTTAAGCTCAAGATCACAGTTACCAGCATTGAAGATCTGAAGGTGAAGCAGGGCGATGTAATTGTCCCCGGTCAAATTGTGGCGGATAAGGTTCGCGATCGAGTGCGGTTGCAATTCCAAAAAGAATCACTGGAGCGAGAAATCAAACGGCTGAAAGCGTTGCAGTTACTACCCATCCCAGAGATTAAGCCCCTACCCGGCGCAGCCTTCGGAAGCCAAGCGGCTGAGATTGAGAAGCAACGCCACAAGGCAGAGACAGCAGCACGGGGATTAGAGCAGCAGCAGCGAAAGTTGGACGTGATTCGCACCATCCCGGCCGGGGAGATTCCAGAGGCGGTAATTCCTCACGAAGAGATTGTTCTGGGGGAGAGACAGCGCGAATTCAATCTGGCTCAGGCTGATGTGCAGTTGGCGCAGGGGAAGCTGTCGGAGGCTCAGGAGGCCCAGCGCGATCGGGAGTATCAGCACTCCCTAGAAACGTCGAAGCGGGCTATCGCGCTGAAGGAACAAGAGCTTAAGCAAAATGGCTCAGTTGTTGAGCTTGAAGCACGGCTCAGTCAGGTAGAAGTTCAGTTATCGCAGCTATCGGCTGTCAGGAGTCCCTATGGTGGCAGGGTTCAAAAGGTTCGGTTCGAGGGGCAGAATAACCAAGATTTGTCTGTTGAGCTTACTCTTATCGTCAGCGGCGGAGGACAGTTGGGCCAAATCCCCCAAGCCACCGATAAACCCAGCGGCGATCGCAGCACCGGCGGCAGCACCCGCGAAAATCCCAGCGGCAGCACCCCAGCAACAGAGTGATACACCCCAGAACATCGACCAAATCGACAATGGGGAGATTAACCCACTCAACCCAGCGGGAGACAACCTCGACAAACTGATCCAACTGCGAATCAATGATGATTTGTGGAGAGCAATGCTTGGGGAATTGCCTTGTCTGGATGCACAAGAAAGCTGCATCAAGCAGTTGCAGGATTTAGCGATCGGCAATAGCCAAAGTTTGAGAGCGATCGATGAGCGGGTGCAGCTCGTCAACGCCAAGATCGAGGAGGCCAGGGCGAACAACAACAAAGCAATCAGGCTAGGGGTGTTTGAGCCACTGTTACAGGCGTGGCTAAAGGTAGAAACAATCCCAGCGACAGCGACCAAGCCAGAGCGCAAGCGGGGACTGCTGAATCGCTTGGGTGGTCTATTCTTCGGAGATACGTTTAGCGGAATCAATGATGTGCTGGGGTCGATCGGCATTCCGCTATTTCGTCGGGCAGCCGGTGGGGACGATGCCACCCAGCAGCGCACCATCTTGATTACTGATTTACAGGTGAAAGTAGCGACGGTGGAGAAAGAGCGGGGGGAGCTTGCAGCCAAAATCAGAGAGGCTGTAATCCTTATCGTGTTGGACTTTGATGTGCTTCGTAAAAACTTCCAAGTGCAACAGGAAATCGCACGGCGTGAAGTGTTGCGGCTGAGGATTAGAGAAGTCGATTACAGATTCACGACGGCAGTAACGACTGATAGCTATCTGGGGAGTGAATCAGCGCTCGATCGGGTGAAGGGGCAGAGTTACCAGGACTGGGCCAAGTTACGCGCAAAGCTTGCCCAGGTGAAGCTGTTAGTTCTCAGTCAGAATGATTAACTGTCCTATGTCCTGTAGGTCAGTGTCCTACTGTCCTATGGGATAGCTCGGTAGATAGTCCCATCCTTACAGCGTGAAATCTGGTTATCGGGTCGGAGCCGTGCAGCCCGTGCCCCGGCTCTGGCAAAAATGCCGTAGTTAGGCCCACCTTTAAGTTTGCTGCGAATCTCTAATCGATCAGCGCGGAAAGCTGACCACTTAGTAGTGTTGGCAAGTTTGAGGAAGCCGCAGGAGTCGGCAGCAGAAAACCGCACTCGATCGCGGAGATCGGAGACCTGGTAGGCGGGAGCGGCCAAGCCGGACAGATACAGGGATGTGATAGTGATGGGGATTTTCTCACTAGGCAGGCAACCATCGTAGGGGCAGCGCCCGAAGCGATTGGATTCTAGGAGCCGAATAGCCTGAATGCCAGGCGCGATCGTAGTCCAAGGTAAGGAGCTGTCGATCGTGCCCCCATTGCAGGGGTTGCTGTTCTGGGGGGCATAAGCAATATCAGAAGGCTGGAAGTCAGAGGGCAGGGGGGAAAGATAGAGCCGGATAGAGCCAGAGAAAAGTAGGCGCTTGTTGGATTTGTAGAGGTTGTGAACCAAGCAGGTTTTGGTGATATCTCTGTACATCCAAAGGCGCTTGGGCTGGGTATCTGCAAGGTAGGTAACTGATACCAAATCTTGAGGGTTCAGACCCTCGAAGTAGAGATTATCTTTGGCATCTTTGTAGAACTCGATCGCGGCGGCTGGGAGAGCCAGGGCAGCGGAGGCAAGTAGAGCGGAAATGTACGTGAAAAACCGCATACAAGAAGCGCCCCGAAGGGCGCAGTGCTAGTGAGGACGAAGCCAGCAAGAGTTAGGGAGCAGGAGCATATCTAGTGGGAACACCGCCAGTGGTGATGCAGATGTTGGGAATCTGGAGGTTGAGGTCAACCGTGGTGTAGGTTGTGCCTCCAAACACAAAGGTCGTTGGCGCAGGCCGAGCAACAGTGTTGCTGATTCGCCCATAACCACAGCCATTCACGGAAACCGAGCCAGGGGCAGGGATGCCGGGATAGGTGGTTTCGTAGCGGATTCCAGGCGTGCGCCCAACCAGGTAGACAGCTCCAGTTGCAGACTTGAAATCTGCTGCACGAGGTTCGCTGAGGACGTTATTAATGCAGGTAGGAACGGCTTGCACAGGCAAGGTAGTCGTATCGATCGTAGTCCCGGCAACGGTGATGCTTGCGGGCATCACTCCAGGGGCAGGGGGATTGGTGACTGGAAGAATGCCGCAAAAGTTAGCCACCAGGTTGCGCTTCAGATCTCCATTGGAGGCTTGAAGCGATAGCCCAGGCGTTTGCCCGGCATCTTGAAAGTGGATGTTTCCAGCCGCATCTCTAAAGGGAATGGCTTGAGCCGAGGCAGCAGCAAGCAAAATACCGCCAGCTAAAGCTCCTGAAATCAGGCGATCGGGATGCATAGAGAATTTCCTTATAAGGGGGATTGAATACCGCTATAAGCCAAGCACAGCGGCACACATCAGGGAGAGTACTGAATTGGTTGGCAAACGAAGAGTAGCGTAGGACAATAGGACAGGACAGTAGGACAGTGACCTATAGGACAGGAAAGGGGACTATGCGAAAGGCTATGCGGCTCAGGAAGAACGTAATCAAATTTGCGATCGTGTCTCAGCTTGTGATTGATGGCTGCTTGGCGTGGCATGCAATCGAGAATCTAGAGTGGCAGTCCTACGCCTCCAATGTCATGAATGAGATGGCGAGGTCAATCCAACTACTAACGTAGTATTGATGCTACAGAGGGATTTTAGAGACTTTTAGTCCAAATCTAGTCCAGAAGTCCTGTAGTACAGGCAAATTATTCAGGCTTAAGAGCTAATCAAGCCCTCTGAGAATGCCACCACCAGGCACTTTCAGGGGGCTTGTATAGTTTGCGTAGTCCAGGCTGAACCCTAGAGAAGACATTGCGGACAGAAGCAATTAGGCAGAATCTCAGTAGATTTTTGTGATCGAGATGGGGCAGACTGTCACCAGCGATCGGGCTAAGTCTGGCTCCACCTGTCACCATCACTTGTCACCAGGTTAGGAAAAGCTGTCACCAGATATTTGCTGAATCTGTCACCACGTAATCTCAATTTGTCACCAGGTTGTCACCATGCCTAATCCTAGAGTCCAATTCCGTGTACCCCAGAACATTTTTGATGCTTTGCCCAGTGATGACCGGGAGCGATCGGCATTCTTACTAGAGGCAATTCAGGCAAAAATAAACCCACCTGCTCCAGAGGATGAGGTGGGACAACTAAGGCAAAGGGTGGAAGCGATCGAGCGAAAGCTAATGGCGTAGATCGGGAATGCCAGAGGATACGATCGCGGGGACTGCTGCTTCCGGCAATTCTCCAAGCGAGATGCAGGAAGACTCGCACCAGGGGCAGGCTACGGCAAAGGTGGAAAGGTTGATCCAACGCTTGCCGCAGACTGAGCAGGCGATGAGGTGAGGTTTGCTCATAGCTTCTCAATCCTCCAGGCAGTCTCACCACCGTTACGCCCAGCCTTGCAAAACTTGAAGCCGTAGCGCTCGAACTCGTGGCCAGGCATGGACTTTCGATCGAGTAGTGCGGCCAGGTCACTGCTACTGAGGAGAAAGCCAGCATCAGCAACTTCTTGAAGTCGGCGGTATTTCTCTAGTGGATCAGCAACGGCGGCGGGAGCAGGAGCTGGAAGATGGAGGGGTTCGGGTTGGCGAAGCTGGAGCAGTTCAGCAACTCGATTCGAGATGGCTTCAACCATGCCGCCGAAGTTGGTAGGGGTGGGAGCATCTTTAGTTCGGGGTGCTGGCTTGTCCTGTGTCTCATAGGTCAGTGTCCTACTGTCCTGTGAGGCTACATTCTCAGGAGTGGGGAAGGTTGCGATCGTGCCTCCAGATTTGATGTGGTCGTTGAGATAGTCCATCAGTCCAACTTGCTCAGAGTTGTAGACATTCTTGCCCTCCAGCTTTCCCGGCTCCATTGAATAGCCTTTCTGCTTCAGTCCGGTGATGCGGTTGTTGACGTTCGATCGGGCGATGTTGTAGCGCTCTTCAAAGTCTTTGATCGTGGGCTGATAGGTGTCTGTCATAGTGTCCTGTGCTGTCCTGTCCTGTACTGTCCTACGGTAGCATAGGACAGCTATAAATCAAGCATAGGAGTGGTTTAGCTTGTCCTGTCCTGCTGTCTTGTCCTATGTGCTGCTCGATCGAGTTTGGATGAAGGATAAGACGATTCCCGCGTTGGATAGCTAGGAGCTTTTTCTGTGATGTGCCGCTCCCCACCCCCGCTACCGCCGCCCACCGGGTGGGGCTGGTGTGGGATGCA